>CBFDAW010000092.1:0-8293 GCA_965602865.1 uncultured Thermoplasmata archaeon | reverse complement strand
CGGCAAATAAACTTCTTTACCGGCGATAGTAAATATCAACTGCGGCATTCCGCGGTCATGGACGATCTCATGGAGTAATGTGAGCTTCTTGAACGTTTCCTCCAAATCACTCTTGTACTTCTCGTAGATATTTGTCGGCGGCTCAGGCTTGAAGATCTTTGGTCTACCTTGCGTTCCAATGGCGAATCCTTTATCTTCCAATGATTGCAGGATCTTATACGATGATGTTCGCGGTATTTGAGCGGTTGTGGCAACCACTTCTGCATTACCATACCCATGTGCTACTAAGGCGATGTATGCACGGGCTTCGTACGGCGAAAGACCAAGAACAGATAATTTTTCGGCTAATAACCGAAACTCGGTGTATAGTTCTTCTTTTGTGGTTGGTATCGAATCAAGGACCAATATTTTACCCCCTTATCTTGACTTTGAAATTTGATATTTATTACCGATTAGAAAAAATGTAATTTTAAATCCGTACCCAGGATTGGAATAATGTGTAGTAGTAACTGCTACAAAAGATTTAAAACTTTCCTGTCATATCCACCCAATATAGTCGAGAGTACCGAAATTCTAATTTTATGATTCACTAATGGTTAAGGTGAAGTTTATGGTTGCAAAAAAAAGTAAAAGTCAGCTTAAAACCGGGCTTCCAAAGGAGACTTTATCCCTATGCCCAGAATGTAAAAGTATCATTAAGGCGAAGGTATTTGAAGAAAATGGCGACGTAATGATGGAAAAAGAATGTCAAGAGCACGGGAAATTTAAAGATAGATATTGGTCAGATGCTAAATATTATCTCTGGGCAGAAAAATATGCCTATGATGGTGATGGAATCGAGAATCCCAGAACAAAATATGAAAAGGATTGTCCTTTTAACTGCGGGCTCTGTAATGAGCATAAAAGCCATACGGTACTGGCAAACCTGGACCTGACCAACCGCTGCAACCTGCAGTGCCCGGTATGTTTTGCTAACGCCAATGCTTCTGGGTATGTCTTCGAACCCAGTTATGACGAAGTAGTCGAGATGATGAAGAATTTGCGTGCGAACCGCCCTGTAGCTACACCGGCTATACAATTTTCCGGTGGCGAGCCCACCATTTACCCGAGGTTCTTTGATGTGGTCAGTAAAGCTCGTGAGCTGGGGTTTGCCCAGGTCCAGGTGGCGACAAATGGTATCAAAATAGCTAATGACCCATCCTATGCACAAAAGATGAAAGATGCAGGTGTCCAAACGGTCTACCTACAGTTCGATGGCTTAAAGGAAGAGAATTATATTGCTGCCAGGGGAAAACCATTATTGAAAACAAAATTAAAGGCAATAGAAAATCTCCGAAACACCAAAGATAAACCGCTATCAACAGTATTGGTACCAACGATCATTAATGGAATCAATGATGACCAATGCGGCGAGATACTCAAGTTCGCCATCAAGAACCGTGATGTGGTAAGGTGCGTGAACTACCAACCCGTTGCATTTACCGGCAGGATTTCGCGTGATGAGCTAAAGTCACAACGGTTCACCATCTCAGACCTGGCGGACCGGTTAGAGAAACAGACCAATTTCGTAAAAAAATACGATTTCTACCCGGTACCGTTTGTCGCACCGATATCATACATGGCCTCCGTGGTCTCTGGTAAACATAAGGTAGCCTTCACTTCACATCCACACTGTGGTGTGGCTACTTTCTTATACATCGATGAAAACAGTAAGGTTACTCCAATTAACCGATTCGTGGATGTAGATGGGCTTTTGGGTAAGATGAACGAACTGGGCGATCGCGCCTCAGGATTCTTAGCACAAGTAATATTAAAGATTGGAAAGAAAGTTAAATCCAAAGAAGCAAAGAAAAAAACTGTATTAAAGAGCTTTGACAAATACTTTGGACAATATATCGACCATGATAAAATTCCGGATGGATTGAACCTGGATGAAATTATCACCGGATTAATTGCTACCGGTGACCGAGACCCACTATCGGATTTCACGTGGAAACTGCTCATGGTGGGCGGCATGCATTTCCAAGATTGCTATAATTATGATATCGAGCGCGTAAAACGCTGCGTGATCCATTACGCGGTCCCGGACGGTCGAATAATACCCTTTTGTGCGTATAACAGTGGTCCCCAGTACCGGGATGAGATCGAGCAGAAATATAGTGTACCATTAGCAGAATGGAAAAAGAATCATTAGCTCCCAGCATTTAGTACAAAATCGAAAGCTGTATTGAGCCGCAGTATTTCTGCAGATATTATTTAAAATATTTGAAACTCTTACCAGAGGAAGGATAGTATGCAAATCGATCGAAGTATGTGTATGTGGTGTGGTGCGTGCGTAGGCACATGTAATAGGAATGCCGTGACACTGTTTGAGACAAGAATCGAGTTTGAAGAGAATTGCAATGATTGTGGATTATGTATAAAGGTTTGCCCTGTCGGTGCGTTATCTAAAGGTAATTAGAGGGGATGTAAAGTAGAGAACAATGGAATATGAGGTGCATATCCATGAACGATTTGAACTACGATGTGGTAATAGTGGGTGCCGGTCCAGCCGGGAGTGTGACTGCGAAATATGCCGTTAAGAACGGTGCAAAGGTGCTCATGCTCGAAAAACGCCAGGAGATCGGGTCACCGGTTAGGTGCGGTGAGGGACTTTCTTTGGAAGGTAGACTGGATACCATAGATATCAAAATCGATCCGAATGCAATAGCGCGTCAGATCGATGGCGCACGGATCTTCTCACCAAAGGGTTATGTGATGACAGTGGGTAAAGAAATGGCGGGGAATGAATGTGGGGCGAACATATATCGGGATGTCTTCGATAAAGGATTAGCCGAGGATGCCGCTGATGCTGGGGCGGACATCATGGTCAAGACCATGGCGATTGACTTACTTAGGAAGAACCGGAAGATCGCAGGTGTGAAAGCTAAACATATGGGGGAGACATTCAATATAAATGCAAAGTTGGTCGTAGGTGCTGATGGGTTCGAGTCGAAGATTGGCCGAATAGCGGGGATTAATACCTCATTAAAACCGAGCGATATCAACACATGCTTCGAATATTTCATGGTGGGTGTCGAAGAACGACCCAGTTACAACGATTTCTTTATCGGCAGGATTGCCCCGGGTGGCTATATCTGGGTTTTCCCGAAAGACGGTGATACCGCAAATGTAGGAATTGGTGTGAACCTTGCAAAACTTAATAAAATAGATGACATCGGGATGCCAAAAAAGTTACTGGATAAATTCGTATCCGAGCATCCCGAGTTGAACTGTGGCAAACCGATAAAGGAGATCGCCGGGGCGATTTCGTGCTCGATGCCAATAGAACAGTCCGTGGATGATAATATCTTGCTTGTAGGTGACGCTGCCCGTCAAATCGACCCGATTACCGGTGGCGGTATCGTCAACGGAATCCTAGCTGGTAAGATAGCCGGTGAGGTGCTGGGTGAAGCTATACAAAAAGAAGATCACTCAAAAGAGCAGCTTATGAAATACGATAAAGCTTGGCGAGCCGAGTTCGAAAGTAAAATGATCCGGAATTGGTTCGCCAAGGAGAAGCTCGTTACACTCAGCGATGAGGTCTTTGATAATGTCCTGGAGGCACTCCAGGGAATCGATATCGAGCATGTTACTACCTTGAACATACTTCGCGCGGTCCAGAGTAAGTACCCCGAGCTAGTGGCCGAGTTCGAAGAAATGCTTTAGAAAAATATGGCGTCGTAACAACTATCTATAATTCATAAGCCTCAAAAACATTTTTAACCCAGAACTCAATGTGTATTCTTAGGGTTTGTAATGTTTTGGAAATGGAACCGAGTAAACGGAGCGTGCAGAAGCTCTTTTTTTTACTTTTTTATTTTAATCATTATTTTATTACCCTCCACTAATTTATCGGTTCACCCCCAAATAAAAGCAATATCTGAAACCGAATTAAATTCGCCCGAAACTATTATATCGAGTATGGAACCGACCTACATCCATCAAACTACTCGAGCGGGCAATGGATCTCGAACTGGTGAATATAATTACACAGATGTTCTTGTAATTTACAACGAAAACTCGGCGCTTTCCATCCAGATCGCATTATATTTCCAAAATGCACGGAATATTCCGAACATCAATATGTGTAATATCTCAACCTCAACCACCGAGACCGTGTCAAGAACAGAATTTGACAACATTAGGGGTCAAATTGAGAGTTATCTTGATAACAATAACTTAACTTACAAAATCAATTATCTGGTTACCACAAAAGGCGTACCACTACGAGTTAGCGGCGGGACTAATGACCGTGCATGCCTGGATAGCGAGCTTACAATGATCAAAGGGCAATATCAATCAAATATTGGGAACAGTTTATGGTACATCAACCCGTACTTTGAATTGGATGAGCCGTTTTCCAAAGCCAAGCATGATTTATACTTGGTTACACGATTCACAGGGTTTACCTGGCCGGAAATAAAAGGTTTAATCGATAATGCAACGGTAAGTTCTGGTCAGCGCGGAACCTATGTACTAGATGTGGACGCCTCGAAAGGGTTTGGAAGTGGTGGATATGGAATTGGTAATGTATGGATTCGAAATGCGAACCAGATACTAACACAAAAAGGCGAACAAACATATTATGACGAAACGAATACATTCATTACAGATCAAACCAATGTGTTCGGTTATGCATCCTGGGGAAGTAATGATGCGCATGATAAATCCAACTATGTGAGTAATTACGGTTTCGAATCATCTACAAATAACTTCCCGAATAATTGGTATGGTATTTACGACCCGAAAATCACAGATAATATAAGTGTAAATTCATCGGATTCATCTTCAGGTTCGTATTCTGTTCAAATCAATCGCACAACACAAAGTGGAAATTGTACTGCAGTTGCTCAGAATATCACGATTATGCCTAATATTCGCTACTATCTTTACGGTCGGGTCAATATCTCAAGCATAACCGGTCCTGGTGGGGCGCATTTACAGGTACAAGCATTGGATGCCAGTGACAATATCCTGAAAATACAAAATACGAACTTCCGGACTTCCGTCACCAGCTCGTGGGTATCGTTTTCACAAAAAATATATGAACCCGTATCCGGCGCCGTAAAAGTCCGAATCCTGGCAATACTCAATCAATCAAGTGGTGTGGTATTTTTTGACTATATAACTTTCAACGATATTCTCCCGCACAATACCTGGTTACCCGGCGCGATCGCCGAGACCTTCGTATCAACCGGCGGTAGATCATTCACTTATGGTACATCATACGGTCAATCGCTCGTTGCAGATTTAATCAGGGACGGAGTAACAGGTGTGAAAGGTTATGTGTACGAGCCATACTTAAGCGCCATAGCACACCCTGATATCCTGTTCGACAGATATACGGATGGGTATAACCTGGCAGAGAGCTATTATATGGCATCTAACTTCCTCGGGTGGATGGATGTGGTGGTGGGCGACCCTAAAATGGCACCGTATTCTGAACTCTTACCGGACCTTACAATCCCAGCAGAAGATCTGAGTTATTCACCAAAACAGGTAAATGAAGATGAGGAACTTTCAATCAAATTTAATGTTACAAATATTGGCAATAGAACTGTGGAGAATTCAAACATAAAATTATTTTTAAAAACTCCAACGAAAACAATATTTATCAATGAAAGTATAATTCAAAATCTCTCAGTCCAAAGCATAATAAAGAAGGAAATAAAATTCATAGTAAATATAACTGGCGATGCTGAACTGGTGGTGGTATTAGACCCTGAGAACCAGGTCAAAGAGCTTGAGGAATATAACAATATGGCTAAGAATAAAATTCATTTCAACAGGGCACCATCGATTGACGAGTTCTACATTCTAACGGAAAGGATCAATCGCACAGAAGAAATCAAATTTGATACCAAGGGATCGGATTTAGAAACAGCTGATCATAAACTCATACCATTTCTTGACGCCCGGCACGAATCAGATATCGATTGGTTCCGCTTCGAAGAGCCTCAAATACAATACCAATATGCCTCCGCCACCGGAAACTGGGAGATTGAGATTTTAAGTAATTTCTCTATGGGTTTAGGTAAATATTCATTTCGACTCATATTCATGGATGAAAATAATGCCCGGAGCAACTACTATTTATTGGACCGAGCATTGGAAGTTGTAAATAATCCGCCAATTATGGATGAAATAATGATTAACAGAACGGTTATTAACCGGGCGGAGTCCGTGAAAATAACCAGTGAGTGTTCAGATATTGAAAACACATCGAACGAATTAACCGTGGAGCTTCAGTATCGGATAAAACCGGAGGTAATTGAATCTCCGAGTGGCTGGAAGAGCTTGGATATGGTCTCGTTCAATGATGACGATGAGGATTGGTGGGGGAGTATTGAATTTGAATCCGATTCCAAGATTGGTGATTACCAAATCCGGGGGCGTGTCATAGATTTTGATCAAAACACGAGCCAATGGAAATTTGCAGAACAAGAATTAACGGTCATGAACAACCTGCCAATAATCACCAATTTCAAAGTCCAAGAGCAGGTTGTATACCGCACCCAAGCAATCGAATTATATGTGATAGGTTTTGATGTTGAAGATGATGACAAGATCGCCAGCGGAACATGCGAAATAGAATATTCTATTCAAACGGAAACAAGGACGGATGAAATAGTATGGGAAACCGAATATTTAGATGAGATCAAGTTCGATTATGAGCAATCCTCTTGGCGAACCGAGTTCAAGCCACCGGCGGAAGCACAAGTGGGTAGTTATAGCCTGCGCACGCGAATACGAGACCAAGACGCTAACTGGAGCCTCTGGGAATATTCAACTCAACTGGTATTAGTGCTCAATAACCCGCCGGAAGCGCTGCAAAGCACCTTGCCAGGATCAGTAATTGAAGATGAAAAGATCACATTTAATGCCAAGAAATCCATTGATATCGAAGACGGGAAATCAAATCTAATCTACTATTGGGTGCTTAGCACGGGTGCGAGTATAAAAATCATGAACTCGAATAAAACCTTTACAGTATCTTTACCCGAGCAAGGTGAGTACCAGGTCTGTTTACAGGTGATGGATTCGGATGGTACAAGCACCTGGGAAAATTCTACCATTAGTGTTAAAAATATCGTTCCAAGTGCGATGATAGAAATAAATCGAAAGAATATAAAAGTCGATGAGATCATAATGTTCAGTGCCGAAGGCTCATCGGACACCAGCTCGGATCTGGGCACTTTAACTTATTTCTGGGATTTTGGTGATGATACCACGGGCTCGGGGATGATCGTGAACCATTCGTATGGTAAACAGGGAAGATATATTACTAAATTAACAGTAAAAGATGACGATTTTGCTATGGATAATATCACTGTAGAGGTTATCATTTATCCGGCTCCAGCCATTTCAGAACCTGAGGAGACCAATGACAATTATCAAATGTACTCATTGATCATAGGCACAGCCGTGGTAATATTTGTTATTATTGCACTATTAATAATATTTATTAAACGCAAGCGTGTAACCAAGAGCAAACCACGATCATTTTCAACCACCGCACCCGCGTACGCGCCACCAACCGCCGCCGAAATCAAACCGGGGAGGTACGAAATGGGTCCGGGGACGGGGAGTACACTGGCAATGCCGGGATATGTATTAGCTGAAGAATCCGAACCACGGCAAGAGATAGAAACCTCACCAATAATCGATACCGATCAGGACCGGAGCCTTCCACCGCAAAGCGGTACCATCATAAATTCTGAGCTTTCCGCACCAATCGAAACTCTACCACACCAGGAAACACCTATATTAGAAGATAATTTACCTCAAACCAAAGAATTGTTACCAACAACACCTTTCGAAAAACCTCTGCTTCCTCCATCGGAAATTAACACTCCAGAAGAAGAACCACAACAGTTAGCTAAAAGAGAAGAACAAAAAATCATAACAAATGATGCTACAACCGAAGAAAATCCTGATGACGAAGAAAATATTAATGATCAAGATAATCAGAAATCAAAGGAAAAGAATACATAAATTATTAATAAATCAATAAATTTCGTGATTTAATATTCCTATCCGGAAAAAATGTGGAAAAAGATTATATTGGAAAAAAAATATTGAACGAATATTAACATATGTAAAAAAGCGTGCCCGCACCACTAGTCAATAGACCAGTGGCTTGCTCGGCTAACTTCATTAGCCTCGACGGGTACGCTTTTCGAAAAATTTATGGTACCAAGGGTCCATTGAACTTAATAGAGAATTCCATTTCCACCATCAGTCAATAGAC
>CBFDAW010000091.1:0-8320 GCA_965602865.1 uncultured Thermoplasmata archaeon | reverse complement strand
GATCCCATCGCTGAATTCAGAATAACAAGTATTATTTCTTATTTTATTGGATCTGGAATCGATAATGTAGATACATTTTGACGTGGTCAGACAGGTATTATTATGGATCGTATTATTATGAGTTTCTCGGGTAATAAGCCCATAGGACGAATTTGAACAGTAATTATTATTAATTTTATTTCGGGCTGAATTTTCAATGTAGATGCCGTTATTATTGAATGAGCAGTTATTATAAGCAACCTGGTTATTGTCCGAAGAATTTATGAGATAAATGCCGTCCTCATTGTACGAACAATTATTATTAACGATCGTATTATTTGCTGACCAATAATCCAGGTTAATACCTTTTTGGTTGTATGAGCACGTATTATTGGCAATGATATTATGCTCTGATCGCCACGGTAAGCCTTCACCATAAAACGAAATCCCGTTCTGATTCGAATTACATGTATTATTTTCGATAATATTCCAAGATGAGTAATAATAATACATCCCAGTAAAATTACTTGAATTACAAATATTATTCTTGATTTTATTGAAGTTGGAATATATGACATATAATCCAATATAATTGTTTAAACAATTGTTATTAATTACACTAATATTTAATGAATATAAATAAATTACAATGCCCACTCCGTCATTATCCAAGCATATATTATTATTAACATTGCAATATGATGATCCATCAAGCCAGATGCCATGATCATAATTGTCTGAACAGTTGTTATTTAAAAGGGTATTGTTTTGTGAGTATACATTACATATGCCAATATCATTTTTTAAAATTGTATTGTTGATGATTGTAGTATTATCTGAATACAATAAATATATACCTCTATATCCGTTATTCGAACAAGTATTATTCTCGAAAGTATTATTTGAAGAGTACAACAAATAAATACCATCATAGTTATTTGAGCAATTGTTGTTAACTAGAGTATTGTTCCATGATTCTTGTAAATAGATGCCATCTTCCATATTATTACTACATGTATTATTACAAACCGAGTTGTTCGATGAAGAATCAAAATAGATACCATATTTATTATTTGAGCAGATATTGTCAGTTATATTACAATGCTTCACCTTGTTTAGCCAGATACCAGAATAGGACCAACTTGATAAAACGCGAGTTACACTGAACCCAGTGATATTCACCCGGTCAACCATGATGTTTATAATAACCTGGTTTGAACCTCCATAAATACTAGTGAACGCCGAACCGTTACCGATCAGACTTACGCTCTTATTGACAATAATATTCTCCTGATATACTCCCTCCCAGACACGGATCGTGTCGCCCGTGCTCGAGTTATTTATCGCATCTTGGATCGTGGTATAATTACCATGTCCGCTTGCGTCCACTATAATTGTATTACCCACTGCCGCAATGCCGTATTCGTCCACTAAACCATCGAACACCAGTAACCCGATTAACCCGGTGCTGAGCAGTATTAATATTGTCAACCCAGATTTCAGGCATTTTCCCGAAGTTCGAAAATTTAATCCTATTTTTATCCCCCAATTATTACGATTTTAAATTAATCTATTAGATCAAATTATAATTAAATTATTATTTAACTTAATCGCTAATTCATGAACAAAGGGATAATCAAAATTGTTCGTCATTATTAATAAATGTTATTATATGCGACAACAATATCATCTATAGTGATTTTAATGCGAAAAATAATCTCAGGATTGGTTATTTGTATATTATTTCTTACATCAATCACCCTGGGTTGTTTTGAAGAGGGTGGTAATAAGAAATCAAATAAACCACCAATAGCAGATGCCGGGGAGGATTTTGAAGTATTATCACTTACCGAGGTACAATTTTTCAGCACCAACTCCACCGATGCCGATGGAAAGATTGTAAGTTATCATTGGGATTTTGGGGACTATAATACTCCCGGTAAAGAGACTAGTGATGATGCCAGTCCGAAATATACCTACAATTTCCCGGGCAAGTATCATGTCAGCCTCACGGTTGTCGATGATGATGAAAGTGAGTCAATGGACCAAATTAATGTAACGGTTACAAATCGCAAACCCGAAATAGAAATTGGCTCTCCCGTAATCGCATTAGTGTTCGAGATAATATATTTCAATGATACCGCTACCGACTTTGATGGCTACATCGCGAGTTATGAGTGGGATTTTGACGGTGATTTGGAGTATGACTGGTACAGCGCCGGATCGGAGATGACCACGCACTTTTACGACTCTCCGGGCGTATATAATGCAACATTGAAGGTAACCGATGATTTTGATACGGTAACTACGGCAGTCAAGAGTATCACGATCTTAGAGCACTCCCGGCGCCCACCGGTGGCTGATGCGGGCTTGAATCAGAGTGCACCCGTTGGCCAAGTGCTGCTTAAAGGAACGGGATTTGATCGCGATGGATATATTGTTTGGTATGAATGGGATTTTGATGGTGATGGTTCGTACGACTGGCACGCAGAAAGCTCGGGGATAATCAATCATAGTTATACAACCGAAGGGGTGTATATTGCCAAGTTACGCGTGACCGATGATTCGGCATTAACTGCCACGGATATCGTGACTATTATCATTAATAATAGTATTATAACTCAAAATATTAGTGCCCGGATATTCGTCAATTGGGATTCTGGTTACAATTATATCATTTCATTAAATAATACTGCGAACACATCACAATTAAAGGTGGTCATTACTGATATTATTTCGGATAAAGAAGAAGAATTCGACAATACCTATTTTATAGAGCTCTCTCCAAAACAATTCAAAATAACGTCAGACCTCGAACCGGCGCCAGGTCATTCGATACAGGTGCAGGTGTTATATTATGATAAGTTGATCGGAGCACGGGCACTGGACATAGTAAATGAGAGCTATAAATACATTAGTCCCGAGCTGGATTTCAAAGCGGTATATGACCTTAAAGAATCCTTCGAAGTACATAACAGCAGCTCTGCGGAGATTTTGCGTGTGACCAGCATTGGTGAGTATGCTCTAGAGAATAAAGGAGATCTTTATTATACTTCGCTCCATGGTACGGGGGTTTATTACATAAAAGAAACCGTCGATGGTGGCGAATCGGAGACCGTGATTAATTGCACTGATTTGTGGGTAAATGTTACTATTTCCAACTCAAAGATCATTTCCAATAGTATCTCTTTGACCGGTTTTGGCACCTTGGTCGCGATATATGAAGAATTCTTTCATCTGGATATCGAACTAATTAAGGTTCGATTGGTAAGGGAGAATGAGGTCTATCTCGAAAATTATATATACGGCGAGGGGACATTCTCGGGTTCCATTACAGACCCCGAATCCGGCGGCACCACATCTATGTCCGGTGATGTTCGTCTTACTTCCGAGCTTTTAGGAACCGGGAAGCATAAAAACTGGGAAAAAACCGAATACCCGTGCATGATCCAGCGAGTAAATGTTACCATGGAAGGCGAGAGTGATCAAGGTGGAAGCATAGTTAAAATACCATTTACAACTACTGTCATAAACACCACCTGGAATGTTGATTTTGAAAAATATTCGAACAATACTATCTATTACGAATACACTGCAATCTCGAAGGTTGCAAACCTGGATGAATATTCCGAAGGCTCGGGTTACCCGGAGAATAGCCCGAGTGTGAAGGCGCCTGAACTGCATATCCAAGATGCAATCGCGTTCGAAACACCACGACCAAGTGTTTTATTTAGTGAGGACTCGGTCATTCTTCAATCCAAGCATGGTGTGAAATTACACCTTGAAGCAACGGGCGAGTCCGAAAGCACGATCAATTACCAGAAATACGATTGCGTAGAGTTTCGTGGTGAATTCATCGAGGGCGCAACTGGGTATATCAAAGGTAGGCTAATTAGCACCGGCAGCTTTGAAGGTATGGCGGTGAGTGAAGAACAAGATATTTATTGGAGGGATGAGTGGTTGAAGGAAGAGATGTTGCTGAAGAAAATTGGTTAACTGCAACTGAATTTCTATTTTGAATAATCGCTTTTTAATTAGGATGGTTAATATTATGGTGGTGAGAATCAGAACTAATATAATGATAACATTAAGCCTAATTTGATAAAGCCCCAATATATTTCATTGTCAATCTGCGTTAATATGTGTATCCCCCCGAAATAGTTGTTAAATTTGAATGTTTTTTGATGTGTAATTTGCCTTTCTTCAAAATCGCCAGGTTGTTTCCTACACGGCGTGCCTGGGCATGGTCATGGGTGATCCAAAGTATGATTAGATTGCGAGCTTTGCATTTGAGAACTTTATTTCCATCTATTACCCTAAATTACCCTAAAAATCGTAAGTAACTGAAAAACGTAATGTTCAGAAAAACATGTCCCACACCCAAACCCAGGATATTTTTGGTTTTCAATGCAACCACATCACCGAGCACACCTAACCCTATGGTTAATACGAGCGCACCAAAGATACCAATAGACGGCCCCAGAAGAACTACTTCGTAGAGATGAATGACAAGCCAAGTTACATTCTGACCGAATATCCCGAACCAAGGTGATTGGTGTTTAGCTAACAACATCAGCACGAACCCACGAGTCCATAGATCTGTTATAAATGCCATCCAGGAAACCAACGCAAGTACTAACACCCACTCGGTTACCGAGTACTCGGTACCCCACCGAAAGTGGTTATCAAAATCCGGGTTGCCCAATGATAATAGAAAAACAATTAACGCAATGGAATAAACCCCGATACCTAGGATAATAGAGATTGTTAATTTTTTACGGCTAATACCAAAATCAGAAAGTTTGAACTTTTTTAACCCCAGTGCCCAACCGAATGGTAAGAATATATAAACACAGGTCATCCGAAGTGCGCGAAACAAATTATTCGAGATAGGAGTTAGCGATAGATAATTAGTTCTATAAAAATAAAATATACCCGCTAGTAACGCAGAGATTACGGTGATTATTATTATTTGTTGCGTATTAGGGGTTATTGAAGATAGAGATTTCTTATCTTTGTTATCCGCTAATTTAGCCAGGAATAACACCTAGGAATTCAATTGCATGTTTCATTCTTCTAAGATAATATAAACCCTATTAAAAATTAAGTGAAGTAGATACCTACCCCTAATCTATATATACCATTATTCAATTGATAGTCAATTTAATTTCGCGTATTCAGATAGGTGGTAAAAGTATGGCAGAGAAGAAGATTAGGGTTCTAATCGCCAAACCGGGTCTCGATGGCCATGACCGCGGTGCTAAGATCGTGGCACGTGCACTTCGTGATGCGGGCATGGAAGTGATTTATACGGGATTACATCAAACACCTGAACAGATCGTGGAAACTGCGATACAAGAGGATGTGGATCATATTGGTCTCAGCTGTCTGTCAGGGGCGCATATGACACTGTTTCCGCGCGTGATAGAATTACTCAAGAAGAATCAAGCAGAAGATATCACGGTTTCAGCGGGTGGGATAGTACCTGATGAGGATGTGTTAAAACTGAAAGATGCAGGTGTAGCCGGTGTATTTGGTCCAGGCACAACCACCGAGGAAATAGTAAAATTTATTAGAGAACTTAACAGCTCTAAATAATCGAAAAAATTTGGTTTACATTTTGGTGTATGTATGGAGCTTACGGATCGGTTACTAGCTGGTGATAGACGCGCAGTTGCTCGGCTGATCACATTAATCGAAAACGGCGAGCCAGAGGCAATTAAAGCAATGAGCATTATCTATAAACACACCGGTAACTCGCATATTGTAGGCATCACAGGTCCACCCGGGGCGGGGAAAAGCACAGTGGTGGAAAAGCTTACGCTATATGCACGAACCCAAGGTAAAACCGTAGGTGTGATCGCCGTGGACCCCAGCAGCCCGTTCTCCGGTGGTGCGTTGCTGGGTGATAGAGTTAGAATGCAATCGGTAAGCACCGACCCGGGAGTATTCATACGCAGCATGGGGACTCGTGGTAATCTTGGTGGATTGGCATTGGCTACGAACGATGCTATCCGTGTTTTAGATGCATTTAATAAGGATTTAATCTTCGTGGAAACCGTTGGTGCCGGACAGTCAGAGGTGGATATCGTAAAAACCGCCCACACCACAGTGCTCGTAGAGATGCCGGGACTGGGTGATGATATCCAAGCTATTAAGGCGGGAATCATGGAGATCGGTGATATTTTTGCGGTGAATAAAGCGGACCGTGATGGTACCGAGAAGACTATTTCCGAATTAAGTGCAATGTTGGATTTGAACCCTACAAGATACGAGAATGGCTGGCGACCACCGGTGCTGAGGGTCATTGCACGAGAGAATAAAGGCATAACTGAGCTGTATGATAAAATCATCGAGCATATGGATTACCTTAAATCCTCTGGCGAATATGCAAATATTCTCCGCGCCCGATGCCAGGATGAATTTGTGGAGATACTAAAGCAGAACTTAACAACTTATATCTTAAACAAAGTGTTGGATCAGGGCAAGTTTGACGCACTCGTCGAGAAGCTGGTGCGGCGTAAGATCGATCCCTATAAAGCCACGGATTCTATGCTTAAACCGATTTTTGGAGAAGCAGTGTGCATCGAAGACGAAAAAAAGGATAAGGATAAAACGGATAAGAAAGAATATTAACATATGGTTTCTTGTACGATAAAAAAAGTAAGATAGAAATGTATATATAATATTAGTATGATAAATAACCAACTCTAAACTTTAATTTAAGGGCTCTAGAGGTAACATAATGCAGAATGGTGCAACCAGTGCTTCAGATGAGAAAGATCAAGCTATACAGATTGATGTTTATACCCGGGAAATCGAAGAGATAGCAGATATGCTTGATGCATTAAAAGATGAACTGGAACGAAAAGAACAATTATTAATTAAGGTGGAAGAAACTCTTGAGGATACAGAAAAGGTTTTAGAGAGAAAAATATCCAGTATTGTTGAAAAAGATGAGAAACTTAAGAAGATCGAAGATATTTTAAAGCGGAAAGAAGAAGATATGAAGATCCAAGAAGAAGAATTGCAAACCAATGCGGCTTTGGAATATCTCTCGTTCCGTGCTAGAGAAGATGAAATTTCTGAGAAAATGATTGAATTAACAGATAAAGAAAGGCATATCAATATAGCCCTTAGTATTGAGGAACTGGATATACAGATACAAGAACGCGAAGAATTTTTAAAGAACCTGGAGGCACGGATAAAAGAAAATGAAGTGGTGGAGGGGCAACAAACTGGCAAACTGGACCCTAGATTGTTAGAAGATCTAGAACACCGCGAAGAGGAGATCAGGAGCAAATCAGAAGAGTCCGAAGAAATGGGAAATCGTCTGATGCGAATGGAACAAGAGCTTCGAGATCGAGAAGAAGAATTAATGCTTCGGACCCAGAAATTTCAGGAGCAAGCAGCAAAACAAGCACCTGAACAACCTGCAGCCCCAGGCGGTGCACCGGATCCGCAATTAGTAAAAGATATAGAACGTAAGGAAATTGAGATTCAACAATTGAGGAAGAGGATAAAAGATAAGGAGAAAGAAACTCAAAATATAAAAAAGAACCTGGAAAATATGGAAATACGATTAAAAGAACGCGAAGAGGACATTAGATATCGCGAGAATGAATTGGAGAAAGAACGTGAAGATCTACAACAACAATTAGGTATGGACAAGAATGAATTAGCTCAGATGATGGCAAACGAACAAGAGGTAAAATATCAAATCGAGCGTGAGGTAAAACGCAAAGAACGTGAGTTATCTGAAAAAATAACCCGTAAATCAGATCTTCGTATTCAACCATTATTAAAGAAAATTGAATTGCTCACAAAACGAAATGAAGGATTAGAGACCATTGAAGATGAGCTGGAAGGTAAAAGTGCAGACTTGGAGATGCGCGAGATGCAACTTAGAGAACGGTTTGAGGAGATCTCATTCAACGAAGAGAAATTATCGAAACGAGAAGAGCGGTTAATGCAAGAGCGCATGGATTTGGAAGAAAACCGAAAGAAAGCAAAATCCGCAGGAAGAGGTGGAGATTACGATTTGATGGAAGAAGAACTGCGGCTGAAAAACGAGGAATTACGCCAGGTGGAAGAACGTTTGTCCGAACGCGAACAGTTCTTACGCGATAAAGAAATGGATATGAAGCGAATGGAATCAAAGGTTATCGATGCCGAACTTGATATGGAATTTGCAGTTGAGAAGGAAAAGGATATTGCCAAAATTAAAACAGGCGTACGAAGATTGGATGATCTATTATACGGTGGGTTGCCATTAAACGCAAATGTATTCATTTATGGTCCACCTTTTACCGGTAAATTAGTTTTAATGAATTTATTTATT
>CBFDAW010000090.1:0-8390 GCA_965602865.1 uncultured Thermoplasmata archaeon | reverse complement strand
AAATAATTCAAATTCAATTATTGAGAATAATACGATTGATAAAAATAACATCTGGGGAATATATTTTTCAAATAATAGTGAAGATTATTTAAGAAATAATAATATAAATGAAAACGAAATTGGTTTACAAATAAAAGATTCCAACCCGATTATTGAATCAACAGTGATATCCGAAAATGAAATCGGTATTAATTGTAGCGGCTCTAAACCGAAAATCTATAATTCTTCTATAACAAATAATAATATTACGATCAAAAGCCAGGTAAGCTCAGATGGATTAAACATTTCCACACCGATTTTTACCAATTGCAGTTATGATGAATATGAAAATGATAAGATAGAAATCTACGATAATTCATCTTTAACCATTCAATGGTTCTTGAATATGGATTTAGTAAATGAAAATGATTTAGTTCAACCTGGAAAGATCGTACAAATCAAAGAACATGATTACGAAAAAGTTTTTAATTTATTAACAAATGTTGACGGTCAAGTACAATGGCTGAACTGTACTGAGCAAATATTTTATGCAAGTAATTTAACATTTCTAACGCCCCATAGAATTCTAATCGACGACCAGAACAATGTCTCTTTTACTGCAGAATATAATAAAGATTTAAAAATATATTATGGAAAAGATTCGGATTTGGATTATCGATCGGATATAGTCGAGGACGATGACAATCTTGTATGGTTCGAAGCGGAATTTCATGTTCGAAAACCGAGCCAAATAAAATCGGATTGGTCGGCAAGCCGGGATAAAACGGTGGTCCATGAAACTAACAGTCTCAGGATCATCAATGATACTTTCCCATTGGCGGGAACCGGATCTTATAAATATTATGTCAGAGCCCGAACCGATTTTCAGGGTGAAAAAAATTTCACTAGGATAAACCTATCAGTATATAACGGAAGTGCCTACTTAATTACTGAAGATAAACATTTATTAACATCTAATTTTAGATGGTACAGTACACCTGAGTTCACAACTTCCAACGAATATCTAAACCTTTTAGTAAATGATATGAATACAACTGAGACTTTCATATATCTTGACAGGATAATGTTAGCTCGAACTAAAGATGCGTATGGAAATTCAACCTCGATCAATCCCGGTCAAATAACATCTTCGCTTGATCTGGATACGGATTTTGATTGGGTTTTGGACGGTTTAGAGGTTAGAACCGGCACTTATATTTTTGAAGCCGAGGATCATTCTTGGGATAGTTATGATAACCAATCCATTGACGATAGGGTTGCGAGTGATGGAAAAGCAATAATTTACGATGAGAATAATAACGAGACAATAAATATTACATTAACGCCAACAGATGGGATTTATAAATATTATGCAAAAGCGAGAATGCGAAACGAATTGGAAATTTCGCCTTCCTGGACATCATCGGATACGACTGATACTTTTTGTCTAAGCTGGGGTGATGTAGATAATGATGGTGATTTGGATCTCGCAACTGGTAATTATAATCAAAATCTTCGAATTTATTACAATAAAGGTGGAATACTTGAAACAACTGCGTCATGGATTTCTGATTATGCTAATAAGACTCATTCCATTGCCTGGGGAGATATAGATGGTGATGGAGATTTGGACCTAGCCGTTGGTAATTCAGAAGAACCCAATTATGTATATTTAAATTATGATGGTAGATTAGAAACCGCACCTGCGGGTTGGGCATCAAAGTATTCAAATTATACATATAGTATTGCCTGGGGCGATGTAGATAATGATGGCGATCTTGATCTCGCGGAAGGTAATTTAAATGATTATAATTATATTTATTTTAATAACGGCAGTGCTCTTGAGAAAGTACCAAGCTGGACTTCAAATTATTCAAATAATACATTTAGCATAGCGTGGGGAGATATGAATAATGATGGTTATTTGGACCTAGCCGTTGGCAATTATGCTGAAAAAAGTTATGTTCATTTAAATACTGGCAACATACTCGAAACCACTCCAAGTTGGTCACCGATCAATAGTTATTCTACAAGATGTATCGTATGGGGCGATATTGATGGTAATGGCTTTTTAGATTTAATTATAGGTAATGAAGTCGATATATCCTCTACTTTAATTTTCTTTAATACCGAAGGAACTCTTGAAAATATTCCAGATTGGTTGGCATCGGAAAAGGATGCGACTTATAGTATTGATGTCGGGGACATCGATAACGATGGTGATTTGGATCTTGTTACAGGTAATTTTATTGGCGAATCTAAAGTGTTTTATAATAATGCGGGAACTCTGGAATTTCACGCCTCATGGTCATCAGAATCATTTTATATCTCATACAATGTTAACTTAGGCGATATAGACGGTGATGGTGATCTTGATTTAGCTATAGGTAATGGAGGTCAGGAAAATTTTGTATTTCTTAATTCCGAGGGAAATCTTGAGAATTTTAATTTGAGTCTCAATATAACAGGAAGTTCGGATTTTCCAAATAAGACAATCAATCTAATTCCAGAATATGAATGGTATTCAAGCACCGGATTCAATATTACGGGCGAAATCACCTTATGTGCAAAAGATATTAGTGTTAACAAGGGTAGAATTTTCGTTGATAAAATATTATTAGTAAATCAATCTCAAATCTTCAATGATTCAATCTTAGATGGTATTTTAAAGGACGAGAGTACCATTACATTTCCTTATGGCGGAGGTTTTAATGATACATTGAGCTTCCAAATCCCGAGTGATGCGGTGGTAACTACAGCAACGATGGATTTGGAAGGGAACTCCACGAAAGTGCGAATTACAACCGATACTTCAAATCATCATAAGGATCCGGCAATATACGGTGATAAAATAGTATACACGAATTCTTCGAATAATGGAGACATATACATGTATGATTTGAAAACCGGTATTGAAACATTGATTGCCGGTGGAACTAATTATCAGGAGATGCCGTACATATATGGAGATAAAATCGTATATGCAAATGGCACGAGTTCTATTGATTATAATATTTATATATATACTATTTCAACCAAAGAACACTACGAACTAGCCGGTGGTACTAATAACCAGATAAATCCGAAAATCCATGAAGATAAAATCGTATATGAAAATAATACCATATCATCTGGATTATATGAAATATACTTATTCGACCTTTCAACCAGTAAAGAACATAATGTGAGTGGTAGTTATAATCTTACCGGGTTTCCTGCGATTTACGGTTCCAGAATTATTTGGCAGCAACAATGTCCTTCTACTGGTGGTTGTGAATTATATCTATTCGACTTCTCTTTTGGAGCAGAGGTTTACGGTTATTCTACCGTTGACAATAAATTAAGTGGGATAAAAACAAAAATTGCAGATATGGGCTATCCGGCTCCTTTCCCATCGGATATTTACGGTGATAAAATTGTTTGGTGTGGAGAGGGAGGAATCAACTTATTCGATCTAAGCACCAATGAGAAAGTCATCCTTTCTTCTTCTTATTCTCCCCCTGTAATATACGGTGATAAAGTACTCTGGCGAGATTTGAATAATATATATGGTTATGATCTTTCTGTGAATAAAATCCTCGATGTTTGTACGGATCCGGATATTCAATCCGAACCTGCAATCTATCAAGATAAGATCGTGTGGGAGGATGACAGACATGGAAATTATGATATCTATCTATTATCACAAAACTATTCCCTGGATATCGGTTCCGATGGTGATACCGAGTGGGTCCATAGCGAGTTTTTCACCGAGCCGGAAATAACATTGAACCTTGCCGGCGAAATCAACGAATATTTACGGTCACATCCATGGACAGCCGATCCAAATGGTTTGATCAATGTACCTTTAAACTTCAGCTCCGGGTATGATAGTCACTTGAAAATCACTAACATAAGCTTAGAATTCGAATTTTTGACCGATTCTTTAGATTCCGATACGGATTTTGACGGTATTAATGATGGCGACGAGATATTCAGGTTCTATGGCATAGATATCCTAGAGGCAGAGGATGCCGTGGAATTAAAGGAATGGCGAAACCCCTATGCAGATTCCGATGGAGACGGTATAGGGCATAGCGATGATAATTGGAAAGATTACGAATTTAAAACGGTGAACTTCATATATCATACGGGCGTGACAATGACGGCTTCTAATAACCTTACGACCGATAACGAAGGTTTTGAAGATAGCTGGATCAAATTGAAAATGAATATTAATGAAACCGGTTGTTATAAATTAAGAGTTAATCCGATAGTTCATACAATTGGTTCGGTTACCGAAATAGCCTGGCGCAGAATGGTGGTAGAGGGGGCTTATACACGTATCCCCGTGGAAATGAACAAAGGTAATGGTTTGCATATAAACAGGAATAATTCAGATTATTTAAATCAATTAATTGCAAGTGCCACTTATATCAATATCCAACGCGAAGGCGGCGATGTTATTCCTCCGCTTTTAAACAGTGTAACTAGTAATCCGATACTCGAATGCGTTGAGCATGATATTTATGATTCTTCAAAATATTTCGTGGAGGGTCATTGGGATTACACGGCAACTTATAATTTCACCCAGCGGACCAATTACGAGATTACGATAGGTATAGATCTCGAAAAGGTCTCGGCTGACTTAAAGGAAAAACCGGATAATGTGGATTGGGGTTGGGAAGAGATCAGTTTGATGAGAATACTTGACCTGGATAGGATAAGAGTGGAAAAACAAACCATGAACGCTTTGAAAAGGGATAGCGATGGTGACACACTGAGTGACGGCGAAGAGGCGTTTAATCTATCCCGGTACCCACTTAACCCCGATGCCGACGGTGACGGGCTCAACGATGCAATGGAGCTTTACAGTACCAAGACCGATTTGGGCTACAGGGACTCGGATCTTGATTCCATACGCGACGGTGTGGAAGTCGGCTTGACCGAATTAGAGATAAACTATCAACACGGCGAGGTCTCATCACCGGGTTCATGGGACGAGCGCATAGCGCACTGGGGCTCACCGTACAATTATACGCAGATAAACAATTATGATGCCGACCCGGCTACGATTACCAACCCATTAAACCCCGACACAGATTCCGACGGACTACCGGACGGCTGGGTCGATGGCTGGATATACAACCCGTCACCCATTCTCGAAGATGAGATTAATACTTACGATACCAACAATAATCGGTACAAAGATATCGATTATTGGCGTTATGATAAGCGACATTGGAAGTTCGGCGGGGGGATCGATTATCTGGTCCAGGTATACGAGGGCGAGGATATGAATCTCGACGGCAGCAGCCAAGGTATTACCAATTGGAAATTCGATAATCTAACTTTCGAGTTCAATGGATCGGTAACAGGTGAAAGCCGTGCCGATCTATCGGACACCGATGATGATGAAATATCGGATGGCTACGAGGTTTGGAACTCGCACTGTGAGCCGTTTTTCTATTTCAATGGAACAAGCGGTAAAGACGAATATATCTTAGACCCGACGGTTAATGACGCCAAATTGGATGAAGATGCCCGCGAAATAGTCTTTTTGGAACCCTACTTTCAATGGGATCAAAATAAAACCGTTAATGACAATACGATTGCCATCGCACAAAAAATCTATACTATTGGCAGCGGTTATAATATCAAGAATATTTCGAAGGTTGCGGTACATCTTGATATTAAATTCGCCGAGAAAGCCACATTGGAGATATGGGTTGGCACTAATTATATCGGGTTGTTTAAACCGAGTGTATGTCTGGTCACGGTAAATAGCTACATAGAGCAAACCGGTGGTTGGTTCGAATTTGATATCCCCGACGGAGTGTTCCTGCTAACCAATAATTTCGATAATAACTGGGATGATAATTACAGCTACTACATCGTGGTCAGGTATATAGATGAGAACTATACATGGTATTGTTTCGAAAATGGAGATTCGGGTGATAGTTGGGAGCAAGATAGTAATCAACAATGGAGTAAAATAACACCAACAAAATTTTTCGATTACAGACTTTACACCTACGAATTCGTCGGCGATAACCTCACAAACCTCGGCGAGTACATCGTCGGCACCAACCCGAAAAACCAAAACACCGATAAAATCGTAATCGGGAGTACATATTTCAATGATACCTTGGATGATGGTAACGACATCGGATATGCCCCCGGAGAGGAGGATGCTAATAACGACCCGTTACCAACCGGCGGAATCATCTACAGAACCAATGTCAAAGACGGTGCAATATCATTTGAAAATTACGGATATACTTCGGATTGGATTCAATACGACGGTGACGGCAATGGCACGGATGTAACCGGGTACTATTACAATTATACTTCGACCTTGATCAATCCTTTGAGTTCGCATAAATGTACCTCGAAAAAGAATATTTTGCTGTTTACCTTAGAAGACGGCGCGAAGATATACCTAAGCGCCGATACCACATTCGATAATATTTTCGTCTGCTCGTCGGGTACAAGCCCCGGCGCTTTCAAGCCTAATTTAATGGGCACTTCCTACCAGGAAGACAGCGGCGACCAAGATGAGATTTACATAATCTTTAATCGAACGATCAGCGTTGATATGTCCGGTTATCACCCCGATATAAATTATCGTTACCAGGAACTATACATCTGTGACCCGTTCGATTACGATACCGATGACGATATGTTAAAGGACGGGGAGGAGCTTAACTGGTTTAAGGAATGTGAGCTTGATTATATGCACCCGGATACGATCGCCAATGTGCGCGACTTCGACTCGGATAATGACGGTTTGGCGGATGGCTCCGAGATCAACTGGAGCGGGGATTTCGATAACGATGGTTTAAAGAATATGCTTGATCCGGATTCGGATAACGACGGATTAGTTGACGGAGCAGAGCCCAGCTATGGGAGCGACACTGATAACGACGGCGATTTGGACATGGAGGACATCGATGCGGATTCGGATGAATTAAAGGACGGCGCTGAAGCGCACCCGTTCCAGATAGATAACACCGAGATGAACGATTTTGTCACATTGGTACAAAATAATGTAAAATCTCCCTTGGGTGTCGATGTTGATTCATCGGGCAATATCTATTTCGTGATGAGGAACCAAACCGAAGTGGATTTTCTCATGAAGCTCACGAAGGATTATTTCGATATCAATACAAGCGGGTGCGTCTATCCGCTTTTGAATTCTTCGGCAATCACCGAGCCTCTGGATATTGAAGCGGACGAATCGGGTAACATTATCTGGACGGAGGACAGAACCTCGGGTAACGATTATTTGAAAATGCTGCCGGCGGCGTATAATTTAACCAATACCACAGAGAACGCAAAATTGGTTTCGATTCTGCTGGATAATGTAGTTGACCCCAAGGGCTTGGCGGTGGATTACTCGGGAAATATCTATTTCATCAACGATACGAAATTATGCATGCTGCAAAAAGGCTATAAAACGAACGATACCGCCGCAAACGCCAAGAATGTCACGACTTTGGTATCGGGTTTAACGGACCCGTGGGGGCTCGCCGTGGACCAAGACGGACATTTGTACATCACCGACCATGGCGCAGAAACACTATTAAAACTACGAAAGGGTTACTATACGGACGATCCCGTAAATAATACTGTAATGATAATTTTGGAGAACCTTGACGGCTTATACGATGTTGAGGTCGATCCCAACGGTAATGTGTATTATTATAGCTCGGGCGAAATTTACATGCTGCCGAGGGATTATTACGAGCACTACCCGGATTCGAATGTAGTCGATATCTTGGATATTATCACGGTATCAAGCTGCAAGGGGCTCGCAATAGAACCGGGGAACAATATAATCTACAGCTCTAGCTTTGGCACCTCCGGGTACATCAAGAAGCTTCGCAACACCGGAACGAGCCCGGTGTTATCGGACACGGACTTCGACGACTTATGGGACGGGTATGATGTAATAAATGCAACTTGCACCCAGCACTGCGGTGAACTGGATGTCGATCAACATCATGGGAACCAGCACGATACATACCAGCTCGAAGCCGATTCCGACCGCGACCAGTTACCCGACGGCTTCGAGGTCGCGCATGTGCATGTAGACGATTATATCTGGGAGGGCTGGACAATAAAAACTTATGCTACATCGACCCAGGTATACAACCAAGGCGATGTTACATTTAAAAATGTGAGCTCTGACCCAATGGATACGGACGGCGATACCGATTCTGATGATATATCCGATTTCTACGAGTATCGTTACACCCACCCCGATGATAGTGATACCGATTCCGATGGGATAGAAGATGGCTTGGAGGATAGGAATAGAAACGGTCGCATGGACTGGAACGAAACCTCGCCACTTGATTCCGATTCCGACGATGACCGGCTGCCCGACGGGAACATCACGGTAAGCACGAATTGGGTCGGGGAGGACC
>CBFDAW010000089.1:0-8409 GCA_965602865.1 uncultured Thermoplasmata archaeon | reverse complement strand
ATTAAATTCTGTGCGAAGGCTCATTAATTTTTACCCGATAATTTCTTTTCAACCAATTTTCTATCATTTGTCCATATTTACTATTCATCATTTCTATAATTTTTTCATTTCTCTTCTCAATATCTTCTATGCAAGCAATTCTAAAAAATTCTCTTTCCAAATCGTTTTTCTTACCATATTCCAATCGCCATTTCTGTAATTTCAGCCTTTCAATATCTGAAACACCTGTAAAAAAACCATTCTTGATCAAAAATTCTTCTGCTGATATAAGAGATGTTCTATGATTACCTTCCTTAAATGGGTGAAGGACAATTAGAGCTATACAATAGGCTAAAGCTTTTTTGAACAGATCATCATCGAAATTATTTCTAACAAATTCAATGATTGATAAAATATCATCTTCCCTTTCTAATTGAAATTTCTCATCTGTAATTTCTAAAACAAGTTTATTTATTATTTCAATCTCTTCGAAAGAAAGATAGTTTATCATTAACCACAAATGGTATTATATGGTTCTTTATTGGTTGATATTATTTCATTCTCCTCAAATCCCGCCATCCCGTCCCTATTTCAGAATTCTAGTAATTACTAATTCAAATGAATTCTGAGATCTCGAAAATATTTTCGTGGAAAATTTTTCATGCTCGCAAAAGCGAGACACTTGCGAATAAATGCTTCTAAAAGCTAGAACTATATTATCCATAATCTAGCGTTGTCCTTTGAAAATAGATATCCAGGGAAAAGAAACTTTTTATATCTATTATCAAGTACAACTATTCCCTCCCATTTAAATGAAAAACTTATAGGATTTTACAGCCAAATTGTTTAAAGAAAAAGTATTTATATTATTTTGGCAATCCAAATTTGTTTGGAAATGAGGGTTGATATCTAATATCATATTAAATTGGATTATAATTAACATAAATATTTTACATTTTGGGAAGAATAGATTATAAATAATATAACAAATATATATATTTATTGAAAAATAAAAATAATTGTGAAAACTAAGGAAATATATTAAAAATTAAATTAGCCGGTTTTGATATGGTAATAAAACGGCGTATGATAGTTAAAGGTAATGTTCAATTAGTGGGTTTCAGGTCATTTATTAAAAAAATTGCCATGAATTTGGGAATAAAAGGATTTGTAAAAAATTTACCCGATGGTACTGTTGAGATATATTGTGAGTGTGAAAAAAATATCTATGAAGAATTTAAAAAAATTATTATGGAAAAGAAAGCCGACCCTAAAGATATTATCAAACCAAATGTTATTGATATTGATGATAAATACGATGAAAATTGGGAAAATTTTGATAATTCCAGAATTGGGGAATATTTTTTTATAAATTATGATGATTTGGATATTCAAAAAGAATTATTGGAACGCACTGAGATAGGAATATTGTCAATGAATAACATGAATGAAAATATCAATAATAGATTTGATACATTAACTATTAAATATGATGATAAATAAAAACATATTCTTCAAATTCGATCCGGGCTGCTCGACAAGAGCCATTTTACTCACTCGCGTAAACTTTTTGGCGGCGAACTGCGCCGGTTAACCACTTTTGTGTGGTCATCAGGCCACACTTGGAGAATTATAAAGTGAGAGGTCTGGAGAGATTCCTCTCTCCAGATACATTATTGATCTCAAAAGTGATTTTTTTAACGAAGTCGTTCAAGTCTAAACGTTTACCATCAACTAAGATTTCCACATCCATCTATAAACCTCCCGGTCAAACCAATTTATATCGAAATATAGCCAAGAAATATTTAAGAATGTTCATGTGTCAACCCGCATGACCACCCGTCATTAGACTGGTGGAATTCTCTCTTTAAATATCCCTATCCTCAATTTTCGAAAACACCCATGGGGCAATAAACATAACGGTAAATCCGCCCAACCACGAGACAACGAAACAGGTTACAATATTATATGGAATCACCACCCCCAAACCAAAGTACGCCATGAACGCAAGAAATAGCCCGAGAAACGTACGGATCAATTTAGTTTTTCTCGACACAAAAACCGAGAATTTTAAGAACTCCTCCTCCAAAATATACCCGATCATTATACCCAATATAGCCCCTGCAAGTCTGACGCCACGGTCATCAAAGCTGAAAAACAAACTGCCATAGAAGAATAACAAAAGCGGTGGTAATGAACCGATGAACATTTTCCGTTCAAAGCTCCAGGTATTTATTCTATGTGTAACCCAAGGGTCCAAAACCAGAAATAGACCAACAGTACCAATCCCCAGTGCTAAGCCCGCAAGGATATCCCCCGGATAATGAACGCCCAAATACACACGCGATATACTAACCAGTGCAACGGTCACGAAACCCACCACGGTTAAAAACCCACTACGTGTAATGATTATGGAGTATAACCAAAATGTTGTACTGCCGTGTGTATGGCCGCTGGGGAATGCATATGATGTCGGTTTCATCTTCCACTGGTGTTCAGGCGGTCGCGGGAGCTTGATGAGGTTTTTAATCACTGTTGAAATAAATGCGGCAATAGCGGTGATCAACAGCAGTCTGAAACCGAACTTCTTATTAATACACCAAAATATCGGCGGGATCACGATCATGTAAAATAATTCAGACCCGAAATTTGTAATAAATTTAAAAAACGAATCCAGGATGGATGATTCCATAGTTAATAACTTGCTAAATATCAAAAACTTAAGCAAAAACAAACCCAATAAATCCAAATTAACCATCTCGGTAATATTTGATATTAAATTATAGGTACAATGGAAATATACAGAATTTGGTTAAATCATTGGCGTTTTTCTGAGCCAATCGATATCACTAATATAGAGATCGCGGATGTCATTGATTCCCAGCTTTAGCATTGCGAGCCGTTCCAAACCCAACCCCCAGGCGAGCACTGGATGTTCAACGCCTAACGGCTCAGTGACCTCGGGTCTGAATATCCCCGAGCCACCAAGCTCCAGCCAGGTGTCATTGAACCATACAATCACATCCATACTGGGTTCGGTGTAAGGGTAATACGCCGGTCTCACTTTTACTTTCTCAAAACCCATCCGGTTGTAAAACTCCTTTAATACCCCGATCAGCATGGGAAAGCTCGCCTCTTCTTCCATGACTATGCCCTCTATTTGGTAGAACTCGGGTAAGTGCGTGGAATCCAGGGTTTCATTTCTGAAGTTACGCTCGATCGAGAACACCTTCACCGGCGGCTCGGGGTGTTCCGAGAGATACCTAATCGTGTTTACCGTGGTATGTGTGCGAAGTATGGCTTTTTTCGCTTCCTCGGGGTCCCATTTGTACTGCCAACCCTCCGAATCTGTATCGCCACCGTGCTCGTGCATTGCTTTTACACGGTTAACCAGGTTATCCTCCGGTAGTTCCATTGTCTCAGGCTTGGATAAATAAAATGTATCTTGTAAGTCGCGCACCGGGTGATCCTGGGCGGTGAACAATGCATCCATGACCCAAAACGTCGATTGCACAAAATCGTAATGTATTTCACTGAACCCCATCTCAATGAATATCAACCGTATGTCAGAAATGATCTGTTGCATTGGGTGCTTGCGGCCGCCGTAGATCGAAGGAGCGAATGTATTCACATCGTATTTTCGGAACTCCACATCCTTCCACTGACCCGATTGAATAAGCTCGGGTGTAATCTGGCTTATGCGTTCTTTTAGTTTTAAGCCCGCTCCAATTAGCTCTTTTCCGAACTCGGTCAAGGTCACATGCCGGGTCACCACAGTGCGCTCTTTCAAGATCTCTTTACGCTGTTTCAGGTTCAGAACTGCTTTTTTCTCAGCGTCCGTTGCTTTTAGCTCACCTTTTGCTAGCCTCTCGACTAACTTTTCATCCGACCCCGGTTTATCCAGTGCCTCACGACCGCGCTCGGTTAGCTCGATAACGGTCTCACCTTCGCGCTTAGAAATAGTGACCCAGAACTTACGCTTCAGCCAACCGAGGGCGATGGGGATCTCTTGCCGGGATAACTTATGCGTCTTTTCCAGCTCGGTGACTGAGAGTATTCCGTCGTACTTCTTGAGCAGTTTTAATACCCGGCGCTCTGGGAGTGGTTTGGTGGCGTACTGTTTTTTTGCCAATGAATAGAACTTAACGGCATCTTCAGCTATATATATCAACTGTTTCGCCTGGAGCCAGGAGAGTGCGTTCATCACCTCCACCAGCTCCTTGAAGCCAGCCTTTTGAACCAGTAATTCAGGCGTTGCCAGGTCTATTTCCTTTAATGCCAGAAGTACTTTGGTCTCGTTGTATGATAATTCGTCCATTATATCTTCGATCTCGCTGGGCATTTTATTTCCACCGATTTCTAATGTCGAATAGAGAATACTTTTAGATATTAAAAAGTAACCTGATTGATTTGTTAAACAACTGATTACATATTCGACGAAGCAATAACCACCGCATTAATGCGCACAGGTAAACACGATCTTGCTGTATAAAAAACTGAGTTTCACAGATTGTGTCTCGATTGCCGTAGTTAAAAATCATAGGTTAAACAAGATTATTAGTTTTGATAAAGATTTGAATGGCATTATCCCGCGATATTCTTAAAGAAAAACTAAACACTCAACATCTCTTAATACTCAAGTACTCCACTGCGTTCTTGAGCCCCTCCAGCGTCAGGTCCTCCATCTTGAACACCTCACCGATCTTCCGTAGCGTCACCGAACCCCAGGCAAAAGCCCAAGCGTCACGTGAAATGGGGTTCAACCAAACGCTGTATGGAAAATGCTCGCGTAGTCTCTTGAGCCACGAAATCCCAGGCTCACTATTGTAGCTCCGCCACGAGATCGCACCCCCAGGCAGCATAAGCTCTTCCGGCGCCATTGCGGCATCGCCGATGATGAACAATCGTGTTTCCTTGCTCTCCTGTAACAATTTCTCGGTCCGAACCGGTTTATTTCGCCGCGCATCTGAGTAAACATTCACATATATGCAATTATGAAAGAAGTAAGTATTAATCTCCTTGAACCTATCGTGCATTTTCGAGAACACCAGCCGAACGAGTGGTACGTATCTATCCATAGAATACCCGCCGTTGTCTATCAATAGAACCACGCGAATCTTATCACGTATCTCAGGTTTGAATGCCAACTCAATCTCACCCGCATTCTTGGCGGTTTTTCGGATGGTCTCATCCAAATCCAGCTCGGATTTAGGTCCCGCGGGGGTTAACCGCTTAACGGACTCCAGCACCTGTCGAATATTCTCGGCTTTTAGCTCCGAGCTTGCGCTGTAGTTCGCATACCGCCGCTCGCCAAGCACTTTGATGGCTGACCGATTTTTTGATACACCACCGATCCGAAACCCGCGCCGTGCCATGCCAGAGTGACCGAATGGCGAGTACCCACCGGTACCAATCCATCTCCCGCCGCCGTGATGTGCACCTGTTTGTGCCGCTACGGTCTCCAGGAACTTCCTCAGTAAATCCTCAGCGTCTTCGGGATGATAGAACTCACGCAGTTCTTTGCCTTCCTGCTCCAAATATGCTTCCAGCCAGGCTTTAAACGGTTTACTCTCGAGTAGTGCATCAAGGTCCACGGGCTCACCGGGTGCCGGTAGCTCTAGACCCAGGAAATATTTGGCAAATGCCCGCTCGAATGCATCGATGTGTTCTAGGCGTTTAATACAAATCAGTCGTAATAGAGTGTAGACCTGGTCCAGGCTGCCACCAAGACCGCGAGAAAGCGCCTCATGGAAGTCCAGGATATATTTCACGCTCACGGGTACGCCGTGCCCTTTTAACTCGTAAAAGAAACCCACATGCTCCATTTTCTATCACATTCAGTTTTAAATTGAAATTTTAAGTTGTAAACAGATTAAATTATTTGGTTTATTTTTCTATTAAAATTGTAATATCTTTTAGAGAAATAGTCTCGACCTGCCGACCGTGAACCTGTTTCATAGTTTCCATGGAAATATGTTTAGAGGTTAATTTTATCTTTTCGCCATCTTCAAGTTCAAGTTCATATTGTCCTGTTTTAGTAATTTGGTCATAAATTGTTTTTGGTGGGATAGTTTGTAATTTGGAAATGATCTTTTTACTTTTTTCTTTGAACTCTGGACCCAGAACAGAATAAATTGGTTTTATGCACCGGACCGATAGGTCAGTTTCGGTATCATCTAAAAATTCGAATTTTTTAATTTTAATTGTCGGAATAATGTCCGCTTTATTACGTTCCAGAACCTCTCGACTGTTCTCGGTGATGATCCCTAAATAATTTAACTCTGCATTTAATGGGATACCGTTTTCAGATTTCCAGTGCCGCACCGATCGAATAAAATCTTTAATTAAATTACCATCAACTTCACCACGTCCATCCTCAAGTATAGGTTCTGGCCAGCTTGACAAGTGGATGCTTTTACTACCAGCTAGAGGCTTGAAATAAGTCTGATATATTTCTTCTGTAATATGCGGTAGGAGCGGTGCAAGCAGCTTTATTATGCCGAGACTAAGATGATATAATATACAATTAGTGGTTTTATCCTCGGGGTTATAGATACGATGTTTGATGAGTTCCAGGTAATGGTCAGCCAGCTCATGCCAAATAAAATCCACGACTACCTTTCGCATTTTATCGAACTGGAAATTATTCATGAATTCAGTTGCCTGATTTACCACATCACTGTAACGGCTTAGGATCCATTTGTCAATATCGGAAATGTTATCAACCACATTCGAGAAGCGGATCTCAGCAGCGGTTAGTTTATGCAAATTAATACACATTAGTTTCTCCACATTCCACAGCTTACGTGTGAATCTCACACCTTCAGTTACATCCTTCCAGCGGAATGCGTTATCCTTACCAAGGGCACAGCTGGCAGCATAATATCTAAGTGCATCAGCACCATATTTATCAAGCACCCCTAAAGGGTCAATCACATTATTTTTTGATGCATGCATGGGTGTACCGTCTGGAGCTAGTATGAATCCGCCCATCATGATCTCGTCCCAGGGCTTTAAATTACATAATAGATGGCTTCGTAATATTGTATAAAATGCCCAGGTCCGTATTATATCATGGGATTGTGGCCGCATTGACATTGGGAATAATTTTTTAAATTTTTTTTCATCGCGTTGCCAGAAGGTGTTGAATAATGGTGAAATGCTTGAGTCCATCCAAGTATCAAATACATCTTGGCAGCCTTTGAAGGCTTTTCCACCGCACTCCGGGCAGGTATCCAGTGATGGTGCTGTTATTGTGGGATCTATATAACACGCTTCCTCAGACGCTACCAATACAAAACCGCAGTTTTCGCATTCCCAAAGTGGTATCGGAGTGGCGAAATATCGCTGTCTAGAGATTACCCAGTCCCAACTCAAAGAATTGACCCACTCGATCAATCTTGTCTTCATATATTTAGGGAACCAATTGATTTCGTCGGCGATCTTTAACACTTGTTCCTTAAAATCTAATGTTTTGAGGAACCATTGTGGTGTTACAAGAAACTCTAAGGGTGTTTTACATCTCCAGCAAGTACCTACTTCCTGGTCAAGATCTTCCTGTTTCACGAGCAGACCCTGAGCACGAAAGTCTTCTATGATTGCTTTTCGTGCGTCCATGATCTCCATACCCGCGTACTTTCCTGCAACTTCGAGCATATGACCGAATTGATCTATGCCTTTTTCGAAAGGTAGGTCATATCTATAAATCCATTCAATATCATCCTTATCACCGATACTACATACCATTACAATACCCGTACCGAACGATGGGTCCACGGCGTCATCCGGGTGTATTCGGACTTCTTTGTTATACAACGGCGTTTTGATCAATTTCCCGGCGAGCTCATCCGCCCGTGGGTCATCCGGATTAACCGCTACCATATGGCAGGTGCAGAGTAATTCTGGTCGTGTAGTGGCGATTAGTACCTCCTCTCCACTTTCACTTAGCTTAAACTTGATATAATTTAATTTCGTAGTTCTTTCGCGGTATTCCACCTCTGCATCTGCAAGAGCTGTTCCGCACCGTGGACACCAATTGATTGGGCGCTTACCTTTGTATATCAGATCGCGATTGTATAGCTGGATAAATGAAATTTGGGTTAAACGTCTGTAATATTTAGCATCGGTTTGATAATAAATACTTTGGTCCATACATTCGCCAAGAATCTTGAACTGGCGGGTCATCTCATCGATATTTTGCTCGGCAAATTCATGGCATAGCTGAATAAACTTTTGACGGTCATATTCAACCATTTTGATATTATGCTTTTTTTCGACATTAACCTCAATGGGCATACCATTAACATCAAAACACAGTGGGAAAAAAATATTGTATCCTTGCATGCGCTTATATCGGGCAGCAAAGTCTATATGGGTATAATGTACTGCATGACCAACATGCAACGGCCCCGAGGCATATCGAGGTGGGTT
>CBFDAW010000088.1:0-8479 GCA_965602865.1 uncultured Thermoplasmata archaeon | reverse complement strand
AACCCCGAGCACGCCACCGGTCTATTGACCGGTGGTGCGGGCACGCTTTTTGACAGAAATGAGGATTGGGAAAAATCAATCATGGATCACGTATTCACTCAATTATCAAATAATTTTTTTGCACCTTTTGCTAATGTGATACCCAACGGAGTTAAAAATATTTTTAAACGCTCTGTTACCACGATATGCTCCTTATCTCGAAGTGTTAAAATTAGTTCCAATTCGTTTTATCCAGAAATTATAGAGCGCCACAAAAAGAAAAAATAATATCTCATTCTTCTTCTATCGCTTGTTCATCGTCCTCGCCATCATCTTCATCACCCTCCTCCTCGCCATCATCTTCATCACCCTCTTCCTCGCCATCATCTTCATCACATACCTCCTCCTCACTCTCTTCCTCCTCACTCTCCTCCTCACTCTCCTCCTCATCATCACCTTCTTCTTTCTCGCCAGCACACTCCTCACCAGCATCCTTATCTTCACCATCGTCCCGGGGGATTTCTTCACAAATTTTCGGCCCTTTACTCCTCTTATCATCCATTTGCGGCGGATCGTATAAATGCTTATTGAAATATTGCGCAGCTCTGGTACAGCTGTTCGTCCCCCAGGGACTTTTAGGGTTTGGATTAGCGAGCAATGTCTCGATGCCCTTAATGAACGATAATAAATTCGACTGGAAGTTCCAGCTGTCGAGTAGTTTGGTGCAAACATGCCCGCCGTCTTGTGGGAGCTGGATGTTCGGGTGGAAGAGTAAGCTCTCCCATAGTACAATAGGTTTTTCATAGGGATATTCATCGGTGATCATCATTTTAAACTGATGTGTGAACTTATGATCCAGTTTATTACTCTTTACAATAGGTCCCGGTGTGTTCTTTAAAGTTACCATCACTTTGATCGGGAATTCTTTGAGCTCAGGATCCTCGATACCCATGACATGGTCTAGTTTTCGTATGCACATGTCCAACTCATGCTTAATTCGTCTTCGTAGTATATCCTGGGGAAGTTTTGGCATGACATCACCATTATTAATAGTAAATATATTATATATTTGATTATAATTTCTTGAGTTCGGGAAGGAAGTTAATAAGCTCCATAAATTCAACTTACCATAATATAGAGACCTTAGCGCCAAAGGTAAAAACCTTTCTGGTTGATAAATTTAACTATATCTTTATAAGAATGCCGAGTAATGAATATTATTACCGTATTCGATTAAAAAATAATTAACAAGTTTACTTCTGAAGATTATTCCTCATCCAGTTCTTCTAATTCCTCAAACTCTTCATACTCAGCTATTTTTTCAGTATCCTCCTCAGCTGCTCCTTTACCTTTAGTGCCATCGCGCTCTGCATCCTCTACCACGCGCGCCTCCTCTTCTTCTCTAAGCACACGTGCAACCGCTACTACCTTGTCGCCTTCATTTAAGTTCATTATTCGCACACCTTTAGTGGCACGACCGATAATACGAATCCCGGTCACAGGCATCCTGATCACTAGCCCATTCTGGCTGGTCACGATGAGCTCGTTATCCTCATCAACCGAAAGTACTGCTACAACTCTACCGTTACGCTCATCGGTCTTAATATTAATCACCCCCTGGCTGCCGCGGTGCGTGTGGCGATAATCATCAACGAGCGAACGTTTCCCAAAACCATTCTCTGTAATAGTAAGTAATATGGATTCAGGGTCCACCACTGTGAGCCCGCGAACCTCGTCACCTTTGCGTAATTTAATGCCTCGGACGCCGTGCGTATACCTGCCCATATCACGAGATTCCTGTTCATTGAATCGATTGGCTTTACCGTCCGCTGTAGCGATCACGATCTCTTTCGAGCCATCCGTCAGCTTAGCATCTATTAGCTCATCATCCTCCGCAAGCTTGATCGCCCAAATTCCGTTCTCTCTTGGGTGTGAGTATGCGATCAAAGGCGTCTTTTTAATAGTACCGTTTCTGGTGACGAACATCACATGAAATCTCTCATCGAACTCCTGCACTGGGATCATAGCCCTGATTGCTTCACCCTCCTCCAGCCGTGGCAATAAATTCACGATTGCTTTCCCCTTTGCGTACCGGTCACCAACCGGTATCCTGTATGCCTTAAGCCAGTATACCTTTCCGTAATTTGTGAAAAACAGTATATAATTATGCGTCGAAGTAATGAACACATCTACAACATAATCCTCCTCTTTCGTCCTAATCCCGATCATACCCTTTCCGCCGCGCCGTTGTTGTCTATATGTATCCATCGGTAAACGTTTAATATACCCGGTATTTGTGATCGTGATCACAACATCTTCCACCGGTATTAGATCTTCCAGCTCGATCTCTATTGCATCAGTCGCTATCTCGGTTTTTCGTTCATCAAAATATTTTTCTTTTATTTCAATTAACTCTTTCTTGACTATTTCATTGATCCTCAGTTCATTAGCCAGTATTTCCATGAATTCGGCTATTCTTTTTACTAGTTCTCCATGTTCATTATCCAGTTTCTCGCCTTCTAATGAGGTTAATTTTTGCAGGCGCATATCCAAGATCGCTTTTGTCTGTTCTTTTGTAAGCTCAAACCGTTTCATTAATGCAAAGCTCGCATCCTCTGCCGTACTCGCTTTACGAATGGTCTCGATTACGGAATCGATGTTTCCCAGTGCAATCAGTAATCCCTTAACTAAATGAATTCGTTTTTCAGCTTTATCTAATTCGAACAGTGTTCTCCTCCGTACCACCTCGCGACGATGATTGATAAAATGTTCCAAAGTCTCTTTGAGTGATAGTATCTGCGGCTGGTTGTTAACCAGGGCGAGGTTGATGATCCCAAAAGTGGTTGCCAAAGCGGTGTGTTTATAAAGCTGGTTAAGCACCACATCTTCGAGCACATCACGCCTAAGCTCGATGACCACGCGCATCCCCTCACGGTCCGATTCATCGCGTAAGTCGGTGATCCCCTCGATACGCTTATCTTTCACGAGCTTGGCAATATTTTCGATCAAATGTGCTTTATTAACCTGGTATGGGAGTTCAGTTATAATAATTCGTTTTTTGTCCCCCTTCATCGGTTCAACACGGGTCCGTGCCCGGACCTTGATAAGGCCACGTCCCGTATGGTAAGCGTGTATTATCCCCTGCGTACCATAGATGATCCCGCCCGTTGGGAAATCGGGGCCTTTTATATTTTCCATAAGCTCCAAAGTGTTCAACTCTGGGTTATCTATTAATCTCACGATCCCGTCAACTACCTCACCAATATTATGTGGTGGAATGTTCGTCGCCATCCCCACCGCAATTCCCGCCGAACCATTGATAAGAAGGTTCGGTAATTTAGCGGGAAGCACGGTTGGTTCTTCTAATGAAGCATCGTAATTGGGTGTGAAACTAATTGTATCTTTATCAATATCAGTGATCATCTCCTCGGCAATCTTTGCCAACCTTGTTTCGGTGTAACGCATCGCCGCCGCATTATCACCGTCAATCGAGCCAAAATTACCCTGACCATCCACCAATGGATACCGTAACGAAAAATCTTGCGTCATCCGAACCAGTGCATCATACACGGCGGTATCGCCATGTGGATGGTATTTACCCAGCACATCACCGACTATTCGTGCGGATTTTTTATACGGTTTTCCGGATACAATACCGGCCTCATGCATTGAATATAGTATTCTCCTATGAACCGGTTTCAAGCCGTCACGAACATCCGGTAATGCACGCTGGACGATCACACTCATTGAATAGTCAATGTATGATGACTTCATTTCCTCCTCAAGATAACGCATTATAACATGCTCATCATCCGCAGGCGTCGTCTCAATTGGCGGATGATGCTCTTGTGCAGGTTCAGCAGGCTCTTCATTATGGTTTACAGCTTTATTTTCACTGTCTTTATCTTTTGATTCGTCCTCCAATGGCTCACCTTATATTTTATAATATTATTTCGCATCTTCCATAGTATTTTTCATATCAACTATTAAATTATCAATGTCAAGAATCTTATCATTAATATTTTTATATTTCTTCCAAAGTGCATGAGCTTCTGACTTCTTCCCCTGTCGCTCGTAAAATTGTAATAAATTTAGATATGATAGCGGAAATTTCGGGTCAATATTGATAGCCTTTTTAAGGGCTTTTTCTGCTTTTTGGGGTTTCTCATTTTTTAAATATAACCGGCCCAGGTTGGTCCAAACATGAACATTACCCGGATTGAGACCTATGGATGCTTTATATTGCTTCTCGGCACCTCTATAATCATTCAACTTGAACAATAGATTACCAAAATCAGTGTGGAAGGTTTCATTATTATCATCCAAGTCAATAGCGGTTTTAAACTCATTTAAAGCTTCCTCATATGCCCGCTGGGTTTCTAAGAATAGCGCAAAATTATAATGATGCTCAGGGTTCGTAGGTTCCAATTTAATAGCAGTTCTTAGAAACATCTCCACACCATTCTCATGCTCTTCAATAAATCCTGAGCTTAGATTCAAGATTTCATTGTTATGTCCACGTTTCGAAAGCTCAAGAAACGCAATTAATTGATCAATATCCTGGTTATCCACAATATTTGACAGCATTTCAAAATTATTCGTTTTTTTCGTGCCGCTAATTTTCTTTGGTTTCTCAAAATTTGATTTTTTTCTACTACTCTTAATATTTTTTTCAGCCATATTACATCATCCCCTGATTTTTTAATAAAGTTTTTTGATTACCAACCATAATTTAGTTCAAACATCGAGATTACTAACTTCCAAGGCATGTTTTTCGATGAATTCACGTCTTGGTTCAACGTTATCACCCATCAAAATGGAGAACAGCTCGTTTGCTGCAATGGCATCTTCGATGGTCACATTAATCAGCACTCGTTTTTCAGGGTCCATAGTGGTACTCCAAAGCTGGTTTGGGTTCATTTCACCTAGACCCTTATAACGCTGAATATGTAAATTTCCCTCCAATTCCTTCAACTTTTCTTCCTTTTCAGGATCAGAAAATACATAAAATTCCTGCTTACCCTTTGAAAGCTTGTATAAAGGCGGTTGAGCGATATATATGTACCCGAAATCAATAAGTGCACGCATATACCGAAAGAAGAATGTCAGCAGTAAAGTCCTAATATGTGCCCCGTCCACATCGGCGTCGGTCATAATGATCAATTTATGGTATCGTGTTTTATTGATATCAAAATCATCACCGATATTTGTCCCTATCGCGGTAATTAAAGTCTGGATCTCCTGATTATTTAAGATCTTATCCAGCCTGGCTTTCTCAACATTCAAGATTTTACCACGTAATGGAAGTATGGCTTGTGTTTGCCGATTCCTTCCTTGCTTTGCAGACCCGCCCGCCGAGTCGCCCTCGACAATATATAACTCACTTTTTGCAGGGTCACGTTCCGTGCAATCCGCCAATTTCCCGGGCAACATGGAGCTTTCCAAAAACCCCTTACGCCGCGTAAGCTCTCGAGCTTTCCGGGCGGCTTCACGCGCTTGTGATGCTTGTATAGCTTTTAAGATTATGCTTTCAGCGACCTTAGGATGTTCCTCGAGGTATTCTTTATACTTTTCGTTCACAATACTTTCGACGATACCTTTAACCTCGCTATTACCTAACTTGGTCTTTGTTTGCCCCTCGAACTGTGGGTCGGGGAGTTTGATGCTGAGGATAGAAACCAACCCTTCACGAACGTCTTCACCTTGGAGGTTTGCATCGTTTTCTTTTATAAATCCATTACCTCTAGCATAATCATTGAATGTTCTGGTAAGTGCACCTTTATACCCACTAAGATGGGTGCCACCTTCTTGCGTATGGATATTGTTCGCAAATGAGAAGATATTTTCCAAATAACTGTCATTATATTGAATTGCGATCTCAACGATAACATTATCTCGTTCAGCTTCGAAATAGATCGGTGTCTCATGAAGCACATTTTTACCATGATTAATGAATTCTACAAATTCCACGATCCCACCCTCAAACCTGAATGTTTCGCGTTGTCCGGTGTTTTCATCGTGTAATGAGATCCTTAATCCACGGTTCAAGTAAGCGAGTTCCCGAACACGCTTGAAAACAGTTTCGTAATTGAATCTAGTATCTCCAAAAATTTCCGGATCAGGTTTGAATCGTACGATAGTGCCAATTTTTTCAGTTTCACCTTTAACTTCAAGCGCCCCCTCTTTATCACCACGTTTATATCGCTGAAAATATAATTTACCCTCACGATGAACTTCGACTTCGAGCCATTGAGACAGCGCGTTAACTACGGATACACCGACGCCGTGTAGCCCACCAGAGACCTTATATGTTTGTCTGTCAAACTTACCGCCGGCATGCAGCTTTGTCATTACTAATTCCACACCAGAAATACCATATTTGGGGTGTTCTTCAACGGGTATACCACGACCATCATCACTTACGGTTGCAATATTATCTTGACCAAGAACGACCTCGACATTATTACAGAATCCCGCCATAGCTTCATCGATACTATTGTCCAGCACTTCATAAACGAGATGATGGAGCCCCCGCTCGTTGGTACTGCCTATATACATACTGGGCCGTTTTCGTACCGCTTGTAAGCCCTCCAGGACTTGGATCTTATCGATCGAATAATCCGTTATATTCATGTCTTTCATGTGAATCCTCATTTGAAATCAATATAATATATTCTCTACCTAAACCAAATTAAAATGATCTTTTTTGAAATAATTCAATAAAATTCAATTAGCAGCTATCCTACCCATGCCTTTTATACATATATATTATATATATACGTAATATAAATATGCACATATAAATTTTGGGGGAAAAATCGATGATAAAAATAAAGGAATATATTAATATTAATTACGCCTAACCACTTCTCGATACGTATAAAACTCAACATTTAAAATATATTGGATTGGAACAGGAGTTAATCGATTTCAATACTAAATTTTATTAATGGCAAATATATTATACTAAGTGCAAATTAAATGTATGATTTTCAAAGGTGAGGAATTTACTGAGCCATTGGCGATTCTAAAAAAATCCCGCTGGAGTTCACGGCATGATAAAAAAGATCCACGAACAACTCGATCAGCAACAACAGACACTAATCGAATTAGAAGAGGAACTCGAGATGGAGATCTCACGGGTCATTTCACTAAAAAACTCGATAGAGCCTGAGCTAATCGAGGACATAGAAAAGATAGAAGAGGGATTATATGTCGAGGTCAAAATGATCCATGAAACTAAAAAAAACATTGAAAAGATCTTGAAGAGTTTAAAGCTGGAGGATGGTACTGGCTCGGCGGTCGAATTACTTGATAAAAAAGAGATTGAGAAATTACAAGGTGATGTGGAAAAATATAAAAAACGCTCTGAAAAAATAGCAAAGCAATTGATACAAGCGAATGAAGAGATTGAAGAATTGAATAATAAGATGGAATTAGAATTGAAAGACCGCGAGAATAAATTGAAGAATGAACTAATCAATAAATTGAAAGATAAAGATAGGAACATAAATGAGAAATTAATGGAAGCGCAGCGTCGAGAGGAGCAACTTTTAAGAGAACTCGAGGGCTATAAAGCGCAAGACCATCATGGGACAGGGGAAGTTGAACGTGTGAAGGGCTTTTTTGATAAAAAGATCAAAAATATCAAAAAGACCCTGACCGATGAATTTACCAAGCGTGAGAAAGAGATTGCGGAAAAAGCAATTGTCGTATATAATAAAAAGAAGGAGAAGATCTATTATTCCGCAATAAGAGAGGCATTGAATTTAAAGAACCGCCCCCCTGAGGTAGATGAGCTGCTGAGTTCGTTGAGGGATGTTTTGAATTTTGCAGACGATGTTTACGGACCTGAAAATTTCTTTATATGTGAAAAGTGTGGTGATGTGATCCATATCTCACAATCAAAATGTCCCACATGTAAGATGAAATTTAAAATTTAATTGATATTTTGTGAAACCCACCCCGTTTGGGATTGGACAACCGACCCTGCAGGTACACGCCGCTATTCTGCGACTTTAAGCGCACAAGCAACGAATAATTCAACGAGCTGGGTTTTAGTTACCATTATATAATTATTATATCTTTTTGATCTGAAATTTCTTTAAAATGATTACATCCAGTTATTAAATTTGCGTTTATTGAGCGTGAACTAGCATAAATTAAGCAATCTATAGAAGGCAATTTAAAATCTCGTCTGAGTTTAACAGCAGATAAAGCTATTTCTTTATCAATATCAATTATGTCATAATGTGTTTGAATAGAACGAAGATATTTTTTAGTTTTCTTTGTTCCTATGTCCCTTTCAAGAACAGTTCCGGTTTCATATAATGATAGAACAGACATAGAAATATCATCATCCGCTTCCAGTAACTTTTTTACTTCGGTTCCTTTTTCGCTTCCACGAAATAGTTCGATAATTGCATAGGTATCAAGCATTAAACTCATGATCCTCACCATGGATTTCATCAAGTTTCTTTAGTTTAACAGATTTCAAAGT
>CBFDAW010000087.1:0-8512 GCA_965602865.1 uncultured Thermoplasmata archaeon | reverse complement strand
GTTCACGTCCGGTTCCGTGAGGGCGTGGGGGTGCGACTCCCCCGCGCTACTCGACACCTTTATCTTTAACTCTACAAACAATAAAATAAGTAAAACACAAAACTTCAATTAATAGCACTGCGCAGCGGTCCTCCCCCTTACTTTCCAAACTTTGCCGCACCTTCTGGTGAGCAAAAAGGACCTACAATGGCGAAGTTAATATCATCATCGGATTTTCGGCTGAACTTGATATATTTACCTCTAATCGGTTTATCGCACCATTTACACTTTAGCTCTGAGCTGGTAAATGGTGTATCTCTTGGAATCGTATCGCCCTCATACCCAAAATCTGCTTGCTCGAAGTCATCATCATCAATACCAATAGCCTTTTGAAGTTCGTTTCGTGTCACAAAACCGATACCAGGGATAGCTATTAGTTTATCCTTCTTTTTATGTTTTTGTTGTGTTTTTTTGTCCGGGCGACTTGGCATTTCCTTTTGCGAAACCGGTAATTCCGTTGTTCTGGTTACCCCATCATCCTCAAACTCGAACACTATTGAATCTTGTTCAGCCGGTGTCTTCGATAATTCTTCTTTTGTCACGTCTTCAAGTTCGTCTACTAACTCAAATTCAGCTACCCGGTCAGGGTCTTCTGAATATGGTTCAAACTCTTCAAACTCTTCAACTTCTTCAGCCTCAGATTCAACTTCTACAGGTTCAAAAACAAGTTCTTTTTCTTCGAGCTCAAAATCATCAGTTTCGGTACTAGCTTCAAATACCACATCGTACTCAGATGCCTCGAATGCTGAGCTTTCTTCATCATCCCGGCCAATTATTGACGCTTGTGTGAGCTCTCCGTTGGTTACCATGTCTGCATCAACTAATGATAATTTCTGGTCAAAAGCACTTTCTTCACCTTTCCATTCCACTACTTTTTCGTCGGGTAGTTCAACCTCGACTTCCACGGGACGATTTGATGTTATTCGCTTATGCGCCGATACCTGTTTCCGCGATTTTTTCCTCGGTTTTCTACCGCGCCATCCAGCCTCTGCACCTGCCAGGGATGGTTTACCGGGTTCGGGACCAGGCGTAACGTCACTAGTGCTACCGCCATAACCCGTTTCAGTGGGCTTTGAGTAATATTCCGATGAATTATAGATATCTTCACTTGATGTGCTTAATGCTTGCATCCGACTCTTACGACGACGGATGAATAAAATAAGGATCGGGAGGACCAAAAATAAGAGGATTCCCAAACCTAAACCAAAAACAAAATTAAAACCCAGGACTTCCGAGTCATCTTTTTTCTTGCCATTCGCCACATCGAGTACAACAATCGTAATTGATTTCTCATCAGTTTCACCATCGTCATCATTCACCACCAAAGTAACATTATATTGACCGGGCATATTATAGATATGTTCGATGAGTTTATCATAATCTCCATCGGGGTATCGTATGGGACTTTCTGAATAGTTATCACCATCACCAAAATCCCAATAAAATCGCGTCTGAGGTTCAAATAATGTATCATCGGGATCATCAGTATTGTTTGCATTGAAGATTACAGGCTCACCAACCCTAACCGTATATTTGTTTGCCGTAAGATCCGACTCTGGTCCAAGGTTGGTAACTGATAGCGAATGTTTGATTACGGAGATAAGTTGTCGGGAATCTGTTATATTAAGCGTGATTTCAAAAGTACCGTCATCTTTATATTCATGGATCGGGGATTTATATATACTTGTATTATTATCCCCGAAGTCCCATAGATATGAGACTATTTTTGCGCCATTTGATGGTATTGAGAGGGATGAGTCAAAATAAAATCTGGTTCTAACATTACCCACCCAGGGGTTAATTATGAACTCAGCACCGGGCGAGGTAATTGGATTTTGCCGTCTTATAACCTTAATTGTTTGATTCACAATAAAACTGGAGATGCCGTCTATATCTATTACCTGTAATGTTACATTATAATTTCCTTCATTCTTGAAATTATGTTCAATACTATCTCTGGCTATCTCGATAACAACATTACCGTCGCCAAAATTAAAAATATATTTAAGAATCGCTACCTGGCCGTGTGATTTGCCGGCGGAAAACGTAATATTTTCATCCGTATACACCGTGGTCCTATTTATCTCAAGTACCGCAACCGGCCGATCAATAATAAATAATTGTGTACTGAGTTCATTATTCTTTTCATCAATCTCGAATATCTCATCTGAAAAATCAATTGTGGCATTGATTATATATTTACCTGATCGATTCAAGATTTGCTGGAACTCCAGGACCTTTTCTATTTTACTTTGCTCGGGAATAGATACTGTTGTATTATGTGTGATATTGACATTACTCCCGGTAATTTGAAAGCGTAAGCCAACATCTTTAAAATCAATATTAGCGGTATTTTCTATTTCCGCCGTAATATTGAAGAACTCACCGACCGGCACCCTATTGTTTTGCCAATCACTGGTAATTTTTGTGAGTTTCAAATCATTTAATTCCAAAACAAAAGTAATTTTTTCTGACTTTGTAATGCTTATGTTCTTATAGGCAATGCCGATACCATCTTTTTTTGCCATGATGCGATATGGATTATACTCGGTAATCTTATCCTTTAAAATAAGGTATTGATAGCATATCTTTTGGTGCACCAGCCCCGTTTGATCGGTTAGATATTCCTGACACGTCAAATTCTCATCATTCTTTAGATTCGGAACAACTTTTACACTCGCGGAGGATACCGGTGTACCTTCCGGGGTTTGTACGGCATAATCCACAAACCAACCGATATATGCCTTATTATACTCCCCTGATATCCGGATCTCGGAATCATATTGGCTATTGATCAAATATACTATTGCCTCATTATATGGTGAATCCGCTTTAAGTTCCACAGCAAATACATTATTATATAATGTACAATTTTCAATATATGTTTCACCTTCGTTCGTTGATATACCCGAGTCATGATTATCATTTATCTCAGAATTGAAAATCGATAATTTTTCAGTATTTAATAATAGTCCAACATCAGAATTATTATTGATTTTGCATTTATGTAATTCAACATTATTACTGCTTATTATTTCCAAACCAATCTGATTCTCCTCGAACGAACAATTGTAAAATGTGGCTTGTGAATACGAAAATGAAAGACCACAGCCCTGATTATCATTACCCGAAAAGACTGTGTTTTTTACCTGAAAATTATTTGAATGATTATAGTAGTAACCAGAGTAGAATAGACCATAATTATTATTTATCACCCGCGAGTGCTCGATGTAAGTATAAGAGCTACCATAGATATAAACCCCATAAAAATCGTTTGTATTTATTTGACAATCTTCCATATGTGTATCATTACAATCTTCAATATGCAATCCATATTCATAATATGATATGGTTGTGTTGTGAATCTGTATATTATCGACTGAGGCTAGATAAATGCCAGTTACATGACTTGAAATTGGATGAACGGACCTATGATTATTTACATCCCTTTGTTTTTCCCTACCATATGCCCATGAGCGGGTAATTTGACAATTTCTGATTTTAATAGCTTTCGAGTTTTGATTGACCCGGATACCGTTATTATCTGTCGAGATGTCACAATGGTTAATCTCTATATCACTTGCCTCGACTAAAACAATAGTACTATCCCAATAAAAACTGCAATTAATAATTTTGATGATTTCCGAGTTTATAATCGCCACCTCATGATGTATCCAGCACCAATCAATCGTGACCTTTTCACAGTTGGTAATCTTTATTGTAGTGTATATCGTACAATATCGAAATACGATATTAGACTCGGAAATATTCGTAATTTCTATCAGGTTATTATCAATATATGTGTCAATCACGGAGTTATATCTCGCCCCATTACGAAATCCCAAACCGTGGAAACTATGCCAATAATTATTATATATTTGTGAATCATTGATCAAATTATGGGATGAATTTTCAATAAGGATTCCATACTCGTTATTTGAATAGATATGGCACTCTATAATTTCATTGTAGTGACTATTATTTAGATGGATCCCATAGAGGTTATTATAAAATTCAGAATTATCAAATGAATTATTATTTGAATTATTTTCAAGTTTCAAACCATAGTAATTATTCATAATATATGTATTTTTGATCCTCACATTTTTCGCATTATTTAACAATACCCCCGTAGTTGCGTTTCTAATGGTGCAATTCTGTAAGATGCCAACGCCCGTGGTATTGAACTTCAGCCCGTGCCAGGCAAATCCGGAAGTACTAAAATTTGACCCTGTAAACTCAATACGATTATTAGAAGTACCGTTGGCGATCAGCCTACCGGCGACCAGTATATGAAAACTGCTGTTGAAAATTACATTTACGCCCGGTTCGATCACGAGTGTTTTACCCTGGGGGATTGTAATATTGCCTGTTATGTAATAAGTCTTATTATCCGCGGTCCATGTACCCCACGCCTCAGGACCCGAAACCTCGGTAGCGATAGACTCTGTACCGAACTCAAAGAATATCTCAGTTCCTAGCGCGATTAACAGTATGCCAATAACAACCATAGTACTGCCGAATCTCATATCCTGATTACTCCATCACGTTATTTACTTTATCTAGTATATGAATATTTATATTTTATCGGATGAACATCGAAATTAAAATTCTATCGGAACTTAAGAGTATATATTTTCCTTTATTCAACATACCGCGATTGGTGCTTGAACTAACATCCGAGCGTGTTTCCCAGAGTACCGAGTCGGGGTCCATCTCCGGGTCAGTGGGGTCCGAGCCGCCAGGCCAATTTCGCAGCCGCTCTTGCTCTTCTATATTCGAAAACGTATCATTATCGAAATCATCCTCTCCATCGAGAATACCGTTGTTATTCGTATCATTATTATTCGGGTCGAATTTGGTAGAGTTTGGATTGTTTGGAATATATCCATTGGGATCTAATGGATTATCACTAAAGAGCAACTCCCAACCATTGTATAATCCGTCACCATCATCATCATGGAACCAGATCTCCCAATAATCGTCTTCATTGTCGCCATCAGTATTATGATTATTAGGGTCTGTCGTATTACTATCGATTATCCCATCTCCATTTGAATCCTCACCGGTTTGATACTCCTCCAAATTTGTAAATGTATCATTATATCTTAGTTTATTAATGTAATAATAAATCCCGTCATCATCATTATCCAGATCACCGTCGGGAATATTCGGATGCGGGCAATTGTCCATTAAATACGGTTTTTGTGTTTTAGAATCAAAAAACCAAACCTCCCAGCCATCGCTCATTCCATCACCATCGGTGTCCCAAGATAACGGATCGGTATGGTAATCATCACCGAAGTTTAAATTGAATTTATCGTGTAGGTTGAATTCCTCACTATTGTTGAATTCCTCGGAGTTACTGATCACCCCGTCCTCGTTCGGGGAAAATCCATCATAATCCGGGTCCTGATCTTTATCCTCCGGATTTAATGGATTGACTAGCCAGACTTGGGTAATATCCGGGTTATTTAGTAATTTTGTATAATAACTGGTCCCGTATCGACTGTCATATCTCTTAATAAATGTTAAATTTTTGGTAAATCCCAGATGCGCTTCCCAACCGTCTTCCATGCCATCGCCGTCCGTATCTTTTACCAACGGATTAGTGTAATCGATTTCAACGGTAAATGGATCATAATCAACCAAAAGTTCCTCGCCGTCAATTAAATCATCATCATCGGTGTCTGCTTTTGTGGGTAATGTTTTATAACCCCACTTGCCAACTATTTCTTCTTTATCACTAAGCCCGTCAGAATCCGTATCCATCATAGTTGGGTTAGTAATATAACCATCATTACCATATATCATTTCTTCAACATCATCAATCAGATCGCCATCGGTATCATTATTTGTGGCATTTGTTTTAAAACCATCTAAACCGCCAAGCACCTCTTCACCATCATAAATGCCATCACCATCGGTATCATTATTAGTGGCATTAGTGTAATATCGTGTGGCATTAGAATCCGTAAGATAAATGCCATCGATCAGTGTCCCGAAGAAACCCTTTACGAGTTCATCGCCGTCACTAAGGCCATCATCATCGGTATCCGAATCGCATGGGTCTGTGCCGTTCTCATATTCCGCTACATCCAACAGAAGATCGCCGTCAAAGTCGAACAAATTATTGTGTACGAGCGGGTTTAGACAACCGCTATATACTTCCCAGCCATCCGGGATGCCATCACCATCGGTGTCCCAGAGGATGGGTGAAGTGTCATGTTTATCTTCCCTATAATTATCCAGATCATCATTATCTAAATCCTCAAATCTATCGAGAATTCCATCACCATCCGTATCATTCGATCTGGGATTCAGACCTATGCTTTTTCCACCGTATTTGATTTCCCAGCCATCCCAAAGACCGTCATCATCACTGTCCCAATCCAAAGGATCTGTATGATGTTTTACTACTTCATCATAATCGGTTGAGTTATCACCATCAGTGTCCGGTAAAGTGGGGTTAGTACCATTACGAAATTCTTGAAGGTTTGTTAAATTATCCGGTGTAAATTTCGGTATTGAGTTTGTCGAATCTACATCGATATCCAAATACGCATCGGAAGGATTGGTTGGGTCAAATGTATAATTATATTCTCCACCATAATTTTGGAATCTAATTTGCAGCATTAAACATTCATTTCGAAAATATATTTCCCAACCATCCCATAACCCGTCTTTATCTGTATCCTCATATCTGGGATCTGTACCGTTTCCATATTCTTCTAAATTAGAGTAATACTCTTCTTTTTCCAATCGGCAGTTATAGTTCGCATCATAACCATCTAAATCTGCATCTTGGTCTGCATCGTTGTAAATTGGATTAAGGTCATATTTTACTTCCCAACCATCCGGCATGCCGTCATGGTCCGTATCCGGATCATTCGGAAGGGTGGATTTTCCATATATATTAATAACCTCCCTTTCCTTCCAATCATTCAATCCATCCAGATCTGCATCACTTTCCAACGGATTACTTGAGAACTCAAATTCCTCCCAATTCTTTAGTCCATCTCGATCTTTATCTCCGTTGGCATCATCGGCATTCTTTGGATCCAGACCATAGTGCTCCTCCCACCAATCAGGTATATCATCATTATCATCGTCGTTATCATTAACATCGGGAATGCCATCGCCATCAGTATCGATTTGGAAATAATAAATATAGGCAAGTGCAGCTGTAAGAATTAAAAGAATAACAATAAGGGTTCCCAATACATTCATCCGTTTTTTCGTACCTTTATATTTTTTAGACTGTTTTTTCCATTCTTCCCTTTCGGTCCGGGCGTTTTGGGATTCTAATCCGTTTTTTTTTATTTTAGAGGTTTTAGTTGAGGTTTTTGTGGATGCTTTCGTTCTCTTTTTTTTATTTAAAACTTCATACTCTCCCCGTGTTTTTCGAGCCATAGTGGTGATTAACAACCTCAGAAATATAAAGTTTTCTGTAATTTATTTAAAAATGCTACAAAGGAAATTCAATACTCGTCATCTTTCATTTCCTTAATCCCCCGTCGTGATGCACGCTCGATATAAAGGGGATCTATTATAAATTTGAATTGCCAGCAATATTCATCGTAATAGTTCTCTCCACTTTGGAAAAACCTACCTTTTATGATTTTATGACAATGCGAGCAAACCATTGGGCTATTACTCGAACCAGACTCTACGATCATAATCTCATCATCCGAGATCAAAGTGTTCAAAACCGAATCAAATAACATTATACTATCCCTCAGTAATACGCTCCCAGATTAGTGTCTTCGAATTATAGACCGAATAGCCATGTTCGTCAAATTTTGCATTACATTTAAGATTAGTACATCGGTAGACAATAGATTTTTTATTACTTTCGCCAAGATTCACGGGCATTAAGATTCCGGTGCGGCATCTTCCGCATTTTGGGTAATTACCCTCTGCCATTTAAGTCACCTAGTCAATCGATTTTTTGATTTGATCTTTTTTTGTTTCTTTTCCTTTTCTTTTTGTTTTTGTTTTTGTTTCCGTTTTTCTTCCTTTTCCTTTAACTTCTTATTGCGTTTTTCCTCTTTTTCTTTTTGTTTCTTCTCCTTCTCTTTGCGCTCATCGCGCATTTTACGTTCTTGGAATAACCGTGCCTTTTCCTTGCGCCGTATAGTTCCTCGGATCGCTCTAGCTTCCACGGATAATCCCTGTTTATATTTATAGTATTCAGCCTTGCTAATTTCACCGGCTTCGACTTTTTCATGCGCAAGTGCAATTCGGTCCTCCAGGTCAGCAATATTATCTTCTAGTTTCACAATTTGTTTTGTTAATTTTCTAATCTTAGCTTGACTCATAGTAATCGCCTATTTGTTTTATAGTGAGGTAAGTATGACCATATTTGAATAGGTATTTAATTATTTACTAACTACCTAAAATACTTATTAAACTATTATTTTTTACGGTATTCTCGGTTAAATATCGTCAATTATCTTTATTTATTTTATAG
>CBFDAW010000086.1:0-8527 GCA_965602865.1 uncultured Thermoplasmata archaeon | reverse complement strand
GGATTAATAGCTAATACACTTGCATATTTTTCATTATATATGAATTTATATATAAATTATGATGAAAATAAAATGCTTTAGGATTTAACCATGAATTTGAGGGAAAATTATCATTATATTCTATTTTATTAAATTATATAGAGAGCTTCTATTTTATCTGTTCATTCTTAGCCTTTGGCTTTTTAAACATCTCACGATCGTTATGAACAATTTTCTCAACCCTATGAAATGGTATCGCGGTATCCCTATCCGTGTAAATAAAGCTCTTATCCCATGACAATATCTTCGACCCCATTAAGGTTACGAGACCAAAGAGATTCCTATCGCGGTAAAAAATTATAGTCTTAGATAACTCCAGATCATCACGCCATTTTATCTCATTTAGTACATCACGAGCATGTTTCATGTTAACCTACATCTGGAATGGTGGATTTGATATAAAGATTATCGTTGAGTGTTGATATTCATTAAAAAAAAGATGAAGGTGGGTGGATGAAATATTCCTCGACACATTCTTCTGATGTAAGCACAAGGTTGAGCTTGTGTTCAGATTTCTTTTCGGAGGTTGGGTCTAGATATTCATAGAGTTCGAAGAAGGGGAGGAAGTTTTTATACGTCCAGAAGGTAAAAAGAAATTTAGTGTAGATGCAACATAAATAAAGATTAAAGATCGATTTTTGTGGATCATTTGAGAGATAGATCATCTCTCGGAAATAAGAATGAGATAAGATTTTAAGAAGAGTTTTTTAATTATTTTCAAAAAATAGCTCAGACATCCCAGCAATATAAAAAATGTTATTAACACCACGAATCCCATTTTCTTGTTTTTCTCAAAGGTGACACCGATCATACTGAATGCAGCAGCATAGAAAACTAGAATATATGGGACATGAATTGCCAAAATTTCTCGAAATGGGATTTTGAGGATATAATCTAATAATAATTCTAGAAAGAGATATAAAAGAATTGCTAAAATAGATATTATAATCTTTTTTTCCGCCTTCTCTTTCATGTATCCAAATAATGTGAATGTAAAAGGAAGTATCAGAAAAACAACAATACAACCACACACTTGCATTAGCAGCATGTTATCATGTTTTGTTGCAATGTACACACAACTTACAGAAATATTAAAAAATAATAACCGAGCAGATAAAGATAATGTCTATGAATTTACTCATATTCATTCATAATTTCATATCTGAGGTAGGAGATGACCAGTGGGTGTTAAGGAGGGTGGATTTAAGGGAATTATTGAAATTAAGTGGGACCATGGTGTTAAGGGGTTGGTTTCTTGGGTATGAACCGGATGGGAAGGTGGCCTTGCTGAGACTGTGTTGGGGGGCATAGTTTAATTAGGGATATTGTTGATCACCGGTTTGTTATGATGGCACGGATTTATTTGGATCACTATTTTCTTCTGTTGGTTTTGATTCATCGGCCTCAGGCAAATGTACCTCTTGCCCGGACTCAAGACTGGGCGCAGGTGGTATATCGGGTACTTTATTAGGTTGAGCTTCTGTTGTTGGTTGAGCGGGCGGTAACCGCGGTAGTTGTAGTGTTTCCGGCATTGCTTTAGGTGCCTCTTCAGAGGTTTGTGCCACCGGTGATCCCAGAACCGGTGTGGCTTCGGGCTGGGGCGCTAACTGGGATTGTTTAGGTTCAGCCGTGGGTGCGAGTTGTGGGTGCGGCTGCTGTAGTTGTTGCGAGGATGGTGTTTTTGTCCCTGTGGTTTCCTGGGCAGAGATGGGTTCTGGTGGTGTAAACTGACCCGGTTTTATGGTTGTTATCGCACTTCCATTAACTACCATTTGTTCTTTCATTTTCTTTCGTTTCATCAATAAAATACCAACGAATGAAAAGATTAATACAATTACAATTATGATAATCGAATAAGTTATCCAAGCGTATTCGCTAGCTAATGATGATTCCCCTGGCGGTTCTGTTTGATCCGATGGTGCTGTAGTTCTTAAATTTATCTTTGCAGACACTGGTGCAGCTATATTTTCCGCACGATCCTTTACCTTGAAATACACTATTTTCTTTCCGTCATTGGGTGGGAGGGTAAATGATTTTTCGGTTGTGAACGGCTCCCAGGAACTCCAGGTGTTACCATCAGTACTAAATGTTACCTGGTCCACACCAGAGGTTTCGTCAAGTGCAAATAGCTCTAGGTGTACCTCTGTTGAATTTGTTTCATTTGCACCGGAATTGATTGAGATGGATAGGGCATTGGGTGGTTTGGTATCCACAATTATGGAATCAAACACTGGCTCGGCGATATTGTCTACGATATCTTTTACCCTAAAATAAATAACCTTCTCACCATCACCCGATGGAAATGTCATGGTCTTTGATACTGTGTATGGCTCCCAGGGGGTCCAGGTGATTAAATTTGTACTGAACGACATCGCGCTTATACCAGAGGTTACATCGGTGGCACTGAGTTCTAATATTATTTCTTTGGAGTTTGAATATTGCACATTGTCGTTGATTACAATAGAGAGGTTCTCGGGCGCGGTGGTGTCGAGTATGATGGTGTCGAATACTGGTTCGGCAATATTTCCGGTATCATCCTGTGCCTTGAAATATACACTCTTTACACCGTCATCTACCGGCAAGTCCAGGTACCGGATTATTTTAAATGGTTCCCAGCCTAACCATTCGGTTCCATCAGTGCTGAATGATGCTTTGGAAACACCTGAGACGGTATCTTCCGCTGATACAGAGAGGGTTACGTGGGTGATGGTTGTATATTCTTCACCGTTATTGATAAGGATTCCAAGATTCTCCGGTGGTTGAGAATCATAATAAAATGTTGTTTTGGTCATGGGAACCTCTATGTTTCCTGTTTTATCAATACCGCGGCTTTGTATCGCGTATTGGCAATCTGTAGTCCATGAGATCGTACTTGAGTTGTATTGCCATTGGCTATCACCAGATGCTGTCCGCCAGGACTCTTGAGTGTCCCACTGGGTACCGTCCCAACAGCTGTATTCGTTTACGCATGTAATACAAATTTCAACAGTATCAACGCCGGACCCACCAATATCCAAACAACTGCCTGAAATCGATTCCAATGAGTTTAACCAAACATCGTTATTTGGTTCAAATATAGTGGAATTTGGGCTCTCTTTATCGATTATAAATATTGCCTTAGTACCTTCGGGTTCGATGTTACTTGCATTATCGAATGCTCGTGACTGGACCGAAAACGAGAACTCTGAGTGCCATGGGATTGTAGTTGTATTATAAATCCAACTAAGAGTACCATTGGCTAATAACCAAGTTTCATCGGTTACCCAGTCGGAACCATCCCAATAATTATTGGTTCCTAAACTTTTGATTAATATTTCTATTCTATTTAACCCAGACCCTGACGCGGGGTCCGCAGCGGCACCGATTATGTAATCCAGTTTGCTATAATAACTGTCATTGATTGGTTTGATCAGCATAGAACTGGGCGGTTGTGAATCGATTTGGAACTTCAGCGGTGCACTGTACTCAGTCCATTGCTCATCAGCATCTTTGGCGCGAACGGTCCAGTACCAAGTACCATCTGGGATGGGAGAATAGGTCGTGCCTAATGGAAACTTCCAGGATTCTTTTCCTGTACTCTGCTCGCCAGAATCAAAATCCACACTAGCAAAGTTAATATCATCATCTATCAGTATTTGAAATGCTTTCTGCTCTAGCGAATCAGAATCAGAAAAATTCCAATTAAAAGTCGGTTTATTGTCGGCTAATATACTTTCGCTAGCTGGGCTAAGAACTTCAAGGGTTGGTAAACAGTTATACGTTATGATAATATCTTTTAAAGCGGGAGTATGGGTAGGGTTGGTGGTGTTGAAGTAAGCCTTGTATTGGATGAAGATTCCATTATCATGTCCGGGCCATATAGTCGAGGGGGAAAGAGAATAATATGTCCCCGCTGTGCCATCAGGGCCAACGAATGGTTTAGTGTATATATTAGATTCATTGGCACCCGTCCGTAACTGGAATTTTATAGTGGTATCCATGGGTGTATCGGCACTCCAGGAGAGTGTTTTGAAATCTGATTTTGAGGTGGTATTATAAGCCATAGAAGTATATGTTCCATTCACCAAATTTGAACTGTATATATAAATCCAAGTATCATTAAGATAATCAACTTCATTTCGACCGCCAAAAGCCAATATCTTATTGCTATTATAAAATGGAGTTAATATACAATTCTCTCTCATACTTGGTAAATTCGTAGGTGAGAGGGGTGTGACATTCGTCCAAGAACCTTCAGTGCCATTCTTAAGGTCGTATATCCAAGCTTCATTAGTAAAATGAGTTTTGCCACTCCACCACCCTAAATACCCACCAAAAATAATAAGTTTGGATGTTCCATAAAGTGTTGCCATCCCATAGTTCTCTCTGTGACCAGGTTTGATGCTTGGTAATTTCTCTGTCCAATCCCCATCACTGAAATCAAAGACCCAAGTATCATTCTTAAATGGATTCATACCGGAAAATAGCACTGCTTGATCGGTACCATCAATTGATGCAATCCTATTGTAGAGCCGGCTCGTCGGATTACTCGTAGTTGATTCTAATGTCCATGCATTTGCACTTAAATCATAAACATATGTATCTACATTATTTGGGCCACCGCTAAACAATACAACTTTATCATCACTTATATGTGAGGCTGGCCGAAATCTCCAGATATCATCATAATGGGTCGGATGCGATCTCTTTTGAGTCCAAGTATCGGCGCTGTAATCATAGATCCAAGTCTCATTTGAATTTGTACCACCAAAGAGCAGTACTTTATCATCATTATATACTGCCGCCATACCGTGATGTGATCTAATACTTGGTTTATTTGAGTGTGTTTTCTCAGTCCAACTGTTTTCACTTAGATCGTATATCCAGGTATCATTTAGATTCTTACTTCCATCCCAGCCACCAAAAAGTAATATTTTATCTGTTCCAAATATTGATGCCATGTCAAAAGCCCACCTGCCGCTTGGGCTTCTTGTGAGTCCCGATGTCTTATTGATCCACTGACTTTCTCCCATAGGAACTACTTCCAATTTTGCACTCGCACCTGTGCCGTTTACCATAATATTTTCAAAGGACCCAGCATAAAATTGCGTGTCCGTTGTTTGTGTCCAGGTTGACGCGGATACTAAATTTGGTTCGGGCAGAAATGGCATGATTATTAATAGCCCGGAACATACAAGAATTAGAGTTAAAAGTATAGATTCTAATTTATTTCTGGTAGCCTCATCTATCATCTTATTGACCCCTTTACAATGGTTATCCTTAACCCACATTTCATACTAATAATATTTTATGCGAGGGTATATAAAGCTTATAAGACATTTATCGAATATATTATTATTTTCAATTTGTTCTTTTTATTATATTTTTCTTTCATCTAATTCACTTTCTTTTCAATATTAGTTATGATTCAGGCAGGTCTTCAAACATCTGTTTCATACTCTTTCGATATACATTGAAGGCATCTCGACCTTTTTTTGTAAGTAAGATCATAGTATGTGGCTTTTTACCAATGAACTCCTTTTTAATCTTAACATAATCCGCCTTCTCCAGTTTGCTCAAATGCGCGGATAGATTGCCAAATGTTAGGTTAGTTTGCCGCATTAGAAATAGGAAATCTGCACTTTCTATTACATATAGATGTGCCATGATCATGAGTCGCGCAGGCTCATGGATGAGCTTGTCGATTTCTGTTACGGTACTTCCGCCCTCTTTCTTTTTGCTTTTAGTTACCATTTGCTACCTCCTCAGTAGGTAACGGGTACTATGTTAATCCGCCTCCAAAGGTGATTGATACTTCTGGATGAATTGTATAAGGCTGAAGAGCCCAATAAGAAAAATGACGCTGCCGAAAACAAGCATAGTCATTACACCCACAAACTCGCCGAACAGGGCCCATAGGATCTCGCCTATGCCAAACAGTAGACCATAGATTGCAAGTGGGAGGTAATCCAGGTAATACGCCATCGCCCCGAAGATACCTACAACCATACCTGCAATAATTATAGAGCCTGCAATCTTTGGCAGGTACATTGTTAAATTGCCCATCCAAAACAAACAAGATGTTATAATAATTGCTAGGGCAATAATGCCCATTATTTTGATCCGCTTCATTTCGCGTGAGGGGCCAAATTTCGCCAGACCTATTCTAGGGGTGGTTATGTATCTCTTCCCTGCTATCATGATGAACACACCAAGAAATATTAAAAAAGTAAACCAGATATTATCCGTGATAGTACGAATTACCATTGTAAGTAACATAATACCAAAGAAGATATCCCAGAGCCCGTCTTGGAAATAAGTAGTCCAGGCATTTTTTTCTAGTTCTTTTAGGTTGATTTTTTCATTCATATCGATCATCTCAATTACCATAATGCACTTTGCACTATTTACCACTTTGCATCGCAAAGTGCCTCGTGAGCAATAAATCCGAGATCTTAGAAAAAATAGTATGAAAATAGTATAATTTAGGAAAATTAGGACAATTAATACAAAAGTTAAAATATTTGTAAATCAGATACTTTCTTCAAGAAACTAGCCAAATTGGGAGGGATTATTTGCTAAAAGTCCATAATAAAAAGGATAAAAATGTCTCAAGTAATTATAGCTGGCTGTTTATTTTTGTAGCCGTGATGATTATCTTGCCAATGTTAAATATAATTGTAACAGGTATAGATAATCCAATAACCAACTTAGGTAACGGCTCATCCGAGGAAATAATCGCATTCCCAGATGGAGGCGGCTATAATAACGATTTGAATCTGACCCTACCGGAGGGTGCGATAATAAATTCAGCAGAATTGGAACTGCAAGGAATTGGTATCCCCGGTGTATCCAAACCCTTTGTCCATACATTTTCTGATACCGTTAATAATAATGCCTGGAAAGGTGCGACCACCGAGCACCCACCAACCTCAATACCAACAACATTTACGACCACGGTGTTTTCGCTAAGGGAGTATTCGGATATAAAATCGAGTGATAATACCCAAGCCAGTTATGGCTCTAAATTAGCTAAAAACTATCCATATCATTTATTCAGATTTAAAATTACAGAAACCGGCATTACTGATTTGAATGTATATTGGGAGGGTTACGGGATATCTAATGCCCCATCAATTGCCGCTTACTGGGCGTATTTATACATCTGGAATAGCAGCGGCTTAGGCTGGGAGCTATTAGGGTCGAATAGTTCAAACATCAACCCAACAGATTTTGTTATTCAAAACAATTCTATTGGCAACCCAATTAATTACATAAATTCGTCTAATTTCATATATGTAATGGCCCAAGGCCCTCAAGTAACAGGCAGCTCTTCCTCGGCAGATATAAAAACGGATTATGTCAAGGTGGTAATTACTGGCAAAGGTGTTTCCTTCACCACGGACCTAAGTCTGAATGTAGGCGATGATGAGGACATGGAATGGGAGTTCAATGGTATTTTTGATCAAAATATTAAAATTGATAACGATGAGAATTTTAAATCCGAATTGCAATCTTTGATAGATTCTGCAGAACCTGGTTGTAAGTTTGTGGATGTCCCCTTGAACTTTTCATCAACAACCGCCGGGAAGATCAAGATCTCCAATATTACCATTTCTTATGATTTCCCCGAGATCAATCTTCCTCCTGGTTTAATCATAGATATCCCCAATGGTACTTTTGGTTTCTATGAAGATACCACGGGCGGTGATGACCTAATTGATCTGAATGATTATTTCTGGGATGACCGGGATAACGGGTCGTTAACATTCGTTATCATTAAAGACAATGAAGATGTCCATGCCGAAGTAGACGCCAGCGGGCATTATTTGGATTTCGAATCCGAAGAAGACTACTTCGGAAATTGCGAGTTCCAAGTTAGAGCGTTCGATAGAGGCTTTGATGGGTTGGTTGGTAATGATGTTGATTTATATACCGATAGCAACCCGTTTACGGTATCGATCTTGCCGACAAACGATGCACCAGTAATTGATTCTATAGGAAATAGGATTTTATCGAAAAGTACGACAAACCTTGAATTCTCCAGCGCCTCCGCTGCACGAGAGGATGAATGGTTCAATAATACAATAATTGCGTATGATATAGATGGTGATCCCCTAAGTTTCTCATGTAATCTAACCTTATTAGCACCTGCAAGCATACAGCTAATACCTGATTCCGTTTATAACAATAAAACAAATTTAACGATTTATGCAACCAATGATCATGTTGGAAGATTAGATGTAAACATAACGGTAAGTGATAACAATAATAGTGCCCTCGATCAACATGGAAATAATGTTTTGGGTCAACCGTTGACCGACTCGATAGATTTAACACTCTTTGTAAAGAATTCAAATGACGTGCCCAAATTGACGCTAATGGACGAGGTTTCGGGTTATGAAGATCAATGGTTGAATTTTTCGCTTAACGCCACTGACGATGATCTAATACACCAGTATCTCCGAAAGAATTTTGTTGATTTATTAAATTCGATCTGGCTATTGCA
>CBFDAW010000085.1:0-8534 GCA_965602865.1 uncultured Thermoplasmata archaeon | reverse complement strand
GAATATAACCTCATAATAGACTATAAACCGGATCCAATTGTAAAATATTCCAAATTTGGCACAATATACATGCCATTTAAGTGGACTGAAGTACCAATAAATATGAATATATCCCTGGAAAAATACATTTTTTGCAATATTAGTGTATATGCAGAGAATCAGCTGTTAAATCAATCCAATCTTCCAAATGTCAGTATTGAATTGTACTCAAAGGATGGAATACCATTATTACCATCCCCATTGGCGATCAATGGATCATACTACCAGGGTTATACCCACCAAGCAAATTTTACTATTTGGGCGGAATATCCTAAACCCGATTCCAAGAACGGTGGTTCTGGAGGAGGTTCTGCTGAAGGTGAAGAACAAAAAACAAAATATGTATATTTCAGTACTATTAATATTACTGAGACAAATAATGAGATATCACTTATATTACGTGAAGCTACTAAATTAAAATTGGCCACGTTCGTAGACGAGGATAGCTCGGGGAACTTTACAGTGGGTGAGGAACGTCCGGAGGATTTGAATCTCACGCTCATCGAACCAACAGGTGGGGTTTTAATGGTCAATTTATTGAATGGTACTTTGAACCAGACCTTAATGCCGGGAATTAATTATTCAATTTTGATAAATGATACTCGATCCCAAAAAGCAACACACGGATTTCGAATTGTAAGATATATCTCAGACCTAACTTTTGATGTGCCATTGGGTTTGTCTGATTTGGAGTTAGACCTATTGTTGGTTAAATTCTACAACTTATCAGGAAGAGTATTTTACGACGAAAATGAGAATGGTAACCCTGATCCTCCCGAGCTGGAAGCCAATACTACGATATATTTCACTGGTCCTGCGGATTTTACATTAATCACGAACGAATCTGGAATTTATTCTAATTTTGTATTAGCTGGCGAATATTTTGTTACTATCGAAAATGAAGGCTTTCTCAACAAACCTAGAGTCTATTCATATAATGTCTCCCTAGACAACACATCATTTGATATTGAAGAAATACCCAAGAAGGTACATGTATCCGGTATAACCTTTTTTGATGCGAACTATGACGCACTTTTCGAACCTTTAAAAACATATACTATTGAGAACACAACAGTAAAGGATAAACTCATCGGAGGAACCAAGGTTGAATTTATTAGAAAAATATTTAATTACGCTGAGGAAGAAAGTGACGAAATCTCACCCATTGAGCAATTAGAAAAGAATAGGATTGAAGTGTTGTCCGACGCTAAAACCGGAGAGTATGAGATATATTTAATACCTGGCGAATATGATGTATATGTCTACAAATTGTCAGATCCCATATATGCCAACTTGGACCTACGATTGATTGAGCATACCAAAACCCATGAATATAATATCTCATTATATAAAGGTAGGCTGGTTGAAGGTAATGTATTCTATCGCGATACAGATCTATCGGAGGTTCACGATTTATATACCGAAGAAACTGGTAATGCACTGCTCTTCGAAGGGCTTGACACTGCGGGATCAAAAATTGTAAAATATCAAAATGGGAGATTTAGTAAATTATATTTGGCGTATGGTAATTATTCTGTAACAACTGAATACATATCCGAAGAATATGAGATGGATATGGAGTACACACTTCAGGAGACAATTTGGGTCAACCCCGAAAGCACATCATTTACATTTGAACTCAATAAAGAGAATGATTACTCATTTACAATAACGGTAGATGGTGAATCCGAGGTCCAATTACAATCTGGTAACTACTATGAGAAAGCATTTTCAATAGCACTTGAGAATGAAGGTAACACACGTAACTTAATAGATTTGACAGCCGAGGATGTGCCACCTGGTTGGGTTGTACATTTGAGCAATTTCACTATACCCTTGGATATCACGGGGAAACATAAAAAAGAAAAGGTAACCGTAGATATTACGATACCATCGGAAGCATACGCAAAAAATGAGGTCACGATTCGCGGCATGCCGCGAGGTGAAGAAGGCTCCTCGGAGATGACCATTTTAAAGGTAAATACACCGGCAAGTTACGGCTTCGAATTAGGCTATGAATCCGACCTGGACCGTGGAATCAAGTTCAATGATACTCTATTATTGAACCTTAGTGTTAAAAATCTTGGTAATGCGGAAGACGAGTTAAACTTCAAATTCACGCATGTACCATCAACATGGAATATAAGCATAGGCGAGACATGGCTAGAAAATGCCGAGGTTAAGTATGATGACGAAAATGACACGTTTATACATAAAATTTTACAACAGGATATCTATAAAAATGTGACTATCAAAGTAATGTCACCGGCTTTTGAAAACGCTTCATTAAACGAGAAAATCGACTTTCGAGTTGGTGTGTGGTCAGCGAATCGACCAGACATTGAGAATTCCCAAATCATTACGGTGACGCTTCGAAACCCAGACCTAATTCTTAAGGATATAAGAGTATTAAACACGGATTTAAAAGAAAATACGAATATCACAATTCGAGCTAATGTGCAAAATAAACATTGTTATACAGAAAATGTAAATTTTTCATTATTCGTTAATAACGTATTAATCAAAAACAAGACCATGGATAGATTAGAAGAAGATATTGTCGAACAGATCGAATTCAATTGGGATCCAACAGAAAGTAATTTCACAGCATCAGAGGGGCAATATTTCACCTTCCAAATAGTGGTGAACGGTGATAATTCAATTGAAGAGATTGATTATGATAACAATGCCATAGGAATTCGTAAGTTCGTTGGTGAGAGGCCAGAAGAAGAGGAATTCAATTGGCGACCGATATATGCTTTGATCTCACTGCTTATAATTTTTATAGCAATCTATGCAGTATACCGCTGGCGTAAGAAATTTTAAATTAGATTTTTCTCAGTTTGTACTTCCTGGTTCCAAGACCGATCTCTTCACCGTATTTTAACTGTATCGTATAATCAATATCCCATATAGCATGAAATTTATCTGCATTTTCGGGTAACCCTTTCTTTTTCAATCTTGATTTGGGGTTACCTGGTTGCGAGTTGATCAAATCAACTGTTGCAGTATCGAGTGCAACGGGGTCATGTGATGCGAGAATGCCGATATCACCAACAATAGGTGAATCGCTCCATGGTAGGCAATCACAGTCAGGCGAAATATTGGTTAAAAAATTCATAAAGCCGACTCTTTTATTCTTATTTTTTAAAACTCCAAAAGCGTACTCGACTATCTTCTTTTGCAATAGTTCCATGGGAGTATCCCATTCAATAGAAATCGCGCCGGTGTTGCACGAGCTTACACATTCACCGCAACCTATGCACTTGTTATGATTAACCTGTGCTTTTTTATCTACAAGCGTAATTGCACCTGCTGGGCACCAGTATGCGCACTCACCACAGCCGATGCATTTATCTAAAGTCACCTCAGGTTTAAAGTCAGCATGCATTGCCTGTTTACCGGCACGGTTTCCACAGCCCATGCCAATATTTTTAATTGCCCCCCCAAACCCTGTTGCGATATGCCCCGTGGGGTGCGAGAGTGCAATGAATGCATCGGCAGAATATACGGTACTTCCAATATGAGCGTGCTCAATATGTTTCTGATTGATCTTCACGCGAATGAAATCTTTGCCCGTAAGCCCATCGGCAATGATCACTGGTGCGTTAACAACTGCGGGAAGAAATCCATGTTGGAAAGCAGTATTCAGATGATCCACAGCGTTTTGTCGTGGGCCTTTATATAACGTATTAGCATCGGTAAGAAACGGTTTTCCACCAAGCCCAAGTATTATATCAACAATTTTTCTTACAAAGATCGGTTTTATAAATGCGTTGCTCCCGGGTTCACCGAAATGGAGCTTGATCGCAACGAGATCATCCTTCGAAATAAATGTCTCAGGTTTCAGGAGTTTGAACAATTTATTAATTTTACTAGACTGGTTAGTTGACTCTTTCTCGGTAGACAGGTTTGCAAAATATACTTCCGCCGATTTCATATTACATCCTCCCACCGGTGATTGGCATAATGTGAAAAGGTGTATTAATGCTTTTATATTCATATAATAGTTAATAAACTGATTTAAAAAGATTGTATGCAAAACCACTCCAACTCATCACTCCGCCAGTGTAAACAGCCTATCATCTTCATCAACATCAAACAACCCCAATCGTGCCCCTGCATCAAGCCATGCATGAGCGTAATTTACACATGCCACGGCTCGTAAGGAGTCATTGTTATTTTTAAAATGCTGAGCATCTTTATAGTATGCTCGCGCCATGCCTAAGAAATCCTCGGCGATCTTTTGTGCATATGATTTTTTTGGTGCGATAATTTTTACTTTATCAAGAGCTCGTTTAGTGATAGCAAGGTCCTTATTAACCAAATCTTCAAGTTCACCAGCAAGGTTAGATTTTGGCTGTGTATTTAATTTTGATTTTTGCATAAGTTCTACACCTTGAATCTCTTTAATTATTCATTTTTTTCTTAATCGCTCGTATCATTGTGAGCATCATAATTATCGTCTTCATTTACTATCTACCGTGCAGATTTTATATTCCGCTTCCGTGATGGACACGTGTGCTTTGATTCGATATTGTTATCTCTATCGTTATCCTGGTTATCTTTAAAAAAATCTGAAAACTTTTTTTCATCAGGTAGTTCTGCCAAGTGTTCAGAGACTGAAAAAAGGTCACTTTCGGGTATATCCCTTTTATTAATCGTATTTTCAACAATATTTTGGTCTATTTCGGTTCTATGTAGATCTTGTTTTGCCTTTTCCAATTCTTGAAGTGGTTGATTAATATGAAAGGTGTCTACGTCGGAAAAAATATCCACGGGTCTACCGCCATGTTTGGTTTCACGTACGCGGACATCAATGAAGATCGGTACTTGAACTCCCCCACCCACTACAATTGCAACGGAGATCGGCAGCCTCTGGATCTCATCTATTACAGATGTGGTCAGGCCTTCCACCGAGGCTATAACCGCTTTCAGGTCGTTTGGGTTTGTGACTTTTAATATAACTTGTGTATTGCACTGGCTTAATACATTTTTATCCACCATTGCCGGTCGTTGTGAGACCACGCATAGACCTAAACCGAATTTTCGTCCCTCAGATGCAATGGTCCGGAGTACATTCGATGATTGAGCCCGACCTTGTTGCGGGCAAAATTGATGGGCTTCCTCCAGGATTAGCATTAGAGGTGGGATCTTGTTCAGTTTCCGTGCTTCGAAAAGCTGCCGCGTGAGCTGGGTGACAACGATTTGTTGCTGTTGCGGTGAAATCCCGCGGAGGTTAATTATCGTAGTTCTAGCAGTCTGGGCAAGCTCGGTTAATCGTGTGGGGTCGTCAGAAAAAATACCGGTCGCCTGCAAGTTACCGAGGCTGTTGATTAAGTGCCATTTTGCACTATTACGGTCAAGTTCTATTACCGCGCTTAGTTCCCTGAGTGTAAAAATATTTTTTTTCGATATAATTCGGTTAAGAGCTTTATACAGTATGGCGGTCTGTATACCGGAGCTTCGTAACCCAAGCAATTCACTTATAGTCTCAGGGGTAAAGCCATAACTGGACATTTTTAAGGGTATAGTGCCAAGATTTATTTTTGGGTTCAATGAATATTCACGAATTGCATCAGGGTATCCCCGTGGTTTGACACCATATTTTGACATCAGACGAGTGTCATGTTCATTAATATTTGGGTGCATGAGCGTCGAGTACTCACCGTGCGGATCGATTATCACAACAGGTACTTTTCGCTTGATTAACTCTTCTACGAGTACACCTACGATATAGGATTTCCCACTACCGGTCTTTGCAATCACTGAGATGTGTTTTTGCACGAGTGAATTGATGTCCAGATGTACTTTTAAGTTATGATTTCTTAATAAACCGATATAGGTTCCTAATCGTTTATTTACCTCAAGACCCAGTACATATTTAATTAAATTACCAGTTGCTGGAAACACAGGTTGCCCGGCGTTCAACGGAGAACTTGGTAATTGAATGATCCCCTGGCGGTCTCGGAAACCAATGATATTGACGAAACCGGTTAGTTTCCCGTTTTTTTGCTCCTCGTTACTTATTACTTGATCTCTTGAAGGTTGCCCCGGAACGCATAAGGTAGATATCATGTGCTCATGTGAGAGTTCCTGAGCCTTTGAATATGATAGGTTAGATTCGAGATTCAGTTCCATTATTTGACCCAACACCCAACCATGGTCATCATGCCATACCTGGGTATAACCCGTACGTTTTACATTCGCACCGGAAATGGCAAACTTGAATTGCGTGGTACTGATGTTTCCAAAAATTATTCCAATGCTATTTTGCGTTGGTTTTGTATTCAGCGTTACATCTCGCAATCCGTGCTCTTCATTGCCTTGGTCTAGTCCCATCAGGTTCAACCTCAAAATTAGTAAGGGTATCATAATAGGGTTTGGGGATTGAATAGTTTTCGATTTAACCATATATTTTAAATCATAGTTAATTGATTATGGATAGTCCAATTAATGACTATATATTAGAGAACTAATAGATATCAAAGTTGAAGGTGATGTAATGGCGTATATCATAATCAGTATACCTAACGAAAATAAAAATAAGATCAAAGAGATATTGAAAGATGATCTGATTAGTAGGCAAAGTATAACCACCCGCGATGCCGGTGCCCTAAAGCTCGACAAAGAAGTGCAATTGGTCCTAATAGAGGGCGAAGATTCCGCCCTGGCACATGCAAAAGAGCTATTCAAAGAAGTAGGCACCGTAGAAGAAGGTCAGACCGCCGAGGATATTTACACAAAATTTAAACAAGACGAAGAAGGAGCAGCAGCGGGAGTGGGGTTCATTTTCGGTGATTAAAAGTTGAAAAAGGTTGCATCGATAGATCTGCCAATATAATATAGAATCCAAAAACCGATCCTGCAATTCATATTCCATTTAATGAGAAACATTTTCCAAGCTTAAAAGGCAAATTATATAAAACAGGAAATTAATCTAATTCTAAATATAAATACGAGATTGGTGAGTTTATTCAAGTTGGAAGCATTAAAAAAATTACACTAAAAACAATAATTGCGGTAATTGTTTGTTTTTTATTGTTCTCACAGGTATTACTAGTAAATTCGGCAAACGACCCAATAAGCTCCAGTTCTAGCTCTAGTTCTACCTCTAGCTCTATGGAAAGTGGTCGAAGTAAGACAAATGCCAGTGCACAGAAGAAATGGACGGTCATGATATACATGGCTGGAGATAATAATTTGGAATACTTTGGTGTGGAGGACATGAACGAACTGGAGCGTGTCGGGTCATCCGATGAGGTAAATATTGTAGTCCAGTTCGATCGCAACCCTAACAGTAACGAAGGCTCCGGTTACTCAGCATCCAATGGTGATTGGGCAGATACCAGACGGTTCTATATTGAGAAGGATTCCGATATGATTAATTTTTATAATTATACTCAAGATCTCAATATGTGGCTGCTTGGTGAAACTAATATGGCATCGGAACAGACCTTTAATGATTTTATGAACTGGTGTTTGGGTAACTATTCTGCGGAACATTATCTGCTGGTAATGTGGAACCATGGTGAAGGGATTTTTGGGAATAGTAGAAGCGTAGGAAGTGATCGCGGCGTAGAAAGCAGCAATATTACTAGTTCCGGGTACGGGCAATATGAAAGTGCATTTATCAACGACGAACAAGAATCAATTGATCCTGAACCTCAAACACAATCACGAACTCGTAGTGTTTGCAACGACGAGACCGATGGTGGCTGGTTAAATCTATGGGAAATGCGAAATGCATTTAAAAAAATGAAATCCAAATACGAAATTAATTTAGATATTATTGCATTTGATGTTTGCTGGATCGGTGCGATCGAAACCGCATACGAGCTCATACCATATGGTGATTATTTTACTGGTTCACAGGAAGAGGAGCCCAACCCCGGCTGGAACTATTATAGACCGATAAGTGCTCTTGCGAATAACCCAGACATTGCACCCAAGGAATTAGCAATAAAGATCACGAACGCTTTTAAAGAGGAATATAAAGATGGAGATTACGAAGAAGATAGGTATATGACATATGTTGCAATTGACCTAAACAGATTCCAAAAGAATTTTGTACAGTTGATAAATACATTTGCAGATGTGATGTCTGAAAGTATTTATGATAATTATAATGTAATTAATAATGCAAGAAGGAATGCAGATACTCCTCGTCGCTCCAGCAAGAGTTACATGCGTGATTTCTTCCATTTTGCAAAGTTGATCCATCAGGATTCCAGTGCCACTGAAGAGCTGCGGATGGCGGCTAATGCGATCGTTAATGAGTACAATCAAACAATATTAAGATTCGTTCATGGCCGCAACCATCCGGATGCCAACGGGCTCTATATCTATTTCCCGGATAAAAATTACAATAATGAATACGATTCCAAACTAATGTTTTCTACGGAATCCTGGGATGAATTCTTAGACCTATTTCTTACGCCAATCCAAATCGATCACACACCACTAAATGATTCAGAGGACTCAAGTGGAGAGTT
>CBFDAW010000084.1:0-8550 GCA_965602865.1 uncultured Thermoplasmata archaeon | reverse complement strand
AAAGAGTAAGTTATTCATCGCTTTTTCCGATATGGTATTATGCGTCACCGCTGTTGGGTGGGATATATATTTTGCCGAGGTTCACGACAAGCCAAAACCAACGGAACGTAAATTGCTATACGCCAAACTTTGTAAAAATAAAGATGAGCTGCTGGAAATGTTGATAGATGCCAGAAAGACGTTTGTGAAACCACCACCTACGGAGCCCAGGGAAAAAACCAAATTAAAGGTTGATATTAAACATCTGTTAAAAGAACGGTTGAAGACACATCCAAAATTCGATAGAATTTTAGAGGGGTATAAAAAATTATTTATCATTTTTGAGGATATTCTAATCATCGTGGAGGCAATTGGCGGTACATTTTACAACTGGGAACTATTCAAACGCGAAGGAAAAATCCTTGTAACTCATAAAAAAGCCGGTGCAAAGGTTGGGTTCGATAGAATTGTTGATCAAGTAGTGGAGTTGCGCGAGAATTATACGGATATGAGGAAAGATTCTAATTAATATTATAAATGATAGTTTTTAAATACTAAAATAAATGTCTCAGGAATCATCATGACAATAATACAGGATGCAAAATCTGGTTTAACAAAGGAGATTAAAGAAATTGCGAACGTTGAGTGTATCGACCCCGAAAAGTTACGCAAGAATTTAATAGCTGGTCATGTGGTAATACCGCGGAACCCGATCCATAGCCCAAAACCACTGGGAATCGGGTCTGGTTTGAGAGTAAAGATCAATGTAAACCTGGGCACATCACCTGACCATGTAAATCTAGATGAAGAATTAGAAAAAACGAAAATAGCCGTTAATTATGGTACTGATACGATTATGGATCTTTCTATTGGTGGAGATATTGATCTCATTCGCCGTGAGATACTCAAAACAGTAGATATCCCCGTAGGTACGGTTCCCATCTACCAAGCCGGTCTTGAGGTCGCAGGCACAAAAAACGGTGCAGTAGTGGACATGACCGAGGACCAGATATTTAATGCCATCGAAAAAATTGCCAAAGATGGTGTAGATTTTATGACGGTTCATTGCGGTGTTACAAAAGAAAGTGTGGCACGGCTTAAGCATCAGGGGAGGGTTACCGACGTCGTCAGCCGCGGTGGCGCATTTTTAATAGCTTGGATTTTGCATAACGATTCTGAGAACCCATTATATACTAATTATGATTATTTACTTGAGCTAGCACAAAAATATGATTTTACCCTCAGCTTAGGAGACGGTTTACGCCCTGGCAGCATTGCGGATGCAACTGATAGACCGCAGCTTCAGGAGCTGATTATTCTCGGTGAACTGGTAGAGCGTGCGCGAAAAGCAGATGTCCAAGCAATGGTGGAAGGTCCCGGTCACATTCCATTACACCAAATCGAAGCTAATGTCCGAATCCAGAAGACGACTTGTCGTAATGCACCATTCTATGTACTAGGTCCACTTGTGACCGATATTGCCCCAGGGTATGATCATATAGTGGGTGCGATCGGCGGTGCACTCGCCGCGTATTACGGTGCAGATTTTCTATGTTATGTTACCCCAAGTGAACATCTTGCACTACCTACACCGGACGATGTTCGTGATGGTACTATCGCATCCAAGATCGCTGCCCATACCGCAGATTTAGCTCGCGGGCTCGATTCCGAGCAAGACCTAGCGGTTGCAAAGGCACGGAAGGCACTTGATTGGGAGACACAATTCAAACATGTTCTAGATCCCGAAAAAGCAAAGGCATATCGAACTAGGCGTCGTTCTATGGAAAAAGAAGTATGTTCTATGTGCGGAGAACTATGCGCGATTAAGATCGTAAAGGAGTATCTAAAGGATAATAAAAGATCATAGATGATCTATTTTTAAATAATATACAAAATTTTTTTTATATCAATATTAAATTTTAAATAACACAATGAATTATGGGTAACAACTCTCTTAAATTGTAAAATATAGAGAGATTTATCAGGAGGTTTTTCATGGCTGGGACGAACAATAAAGGAAATTATCTATTTACCTCAGAATCCGTAACCGAAGGTCACCCAGACAAAATGTCGGATACGATTTCTGATTCCATCCTTGATGCAATAATCGAGAACGATAAACAATGTCGTGTGGCGTGCGAAACTCTGGTCACCACGGGATTGGCAATGGTCGCCGGTGAAATAACTACAGATTGTTATGTTGAAATTCCTAAAATCATACGCCAAACTATAAAAAAGATCGGCTATGATGATCCTACCATGGGCTTTGATTGGGAAAGTGTTGCGGTTATTGTTACAATCGATGAACAATCACCCGATATCTCGCAAGGAGTGACAAAAGGCAAAGGATTACACGAAGAACAAGGTGCTGGTGACCAGGGTATTATGTTCGGTTATGCATCTAATGAAACACCCGAATTTATGCCGTTACCCATTTCTCTTGCACATAAACTTACAAAACGGTTAACCACCGCACGTAAAGAGGGGATCATCGATTATATACGACCGGATGGTAAATCCCAAGTCACGGTCGAATATTTGGAGGGTAAACCAATCCGTGTAGAAAATATTGTGATCGCAATCCAGCATAAAAAGGAAATCCCTTACGAACGGCTGCGGCAAGATATTATCGAAAAGATCATTAAACCGATTATTCCAGCTGAATATCTTGATGAAAATACGAAATTTCATATCAATGAAACCGGTGCATTTATTCTTGGCGGTCCTCAAGCGGATTGCGGGCTCACTGGACGAAAGATTATTGTTGATACGTATGGTGGTGTAGGCTCACATGGTGGCGGCGCGTTCTCTGGTAAAGACCCCTCAAAAGTTGACCGCTCAGGATCGTATATGGCAAGGTACATCGCAAAGAATATTGTCGCAGCAGGTATCGCAGAAAAATGTGAGATTCAAATCGCTTATGCAATCGGGGTACCCGAACCGGTATCTATTATGGTCGATGCTTTTGGTACGGGTAAGATAACCGAGGATCAAATCTCAAAATTAATCCGGGAACACTTTGATCTACGACCTGCAAAAATCATTGAGCATTTAAACTTATTACGGCCAATCTATGCAAAAACTGCATCATATGGCCACTTTGGTCGCAATGACCCAGATTTCACTTGGGAGGCTATAGATAAAGCTGAAGAATTACGAAACGCTGCAGGGATATAACCAAAACCCAGAATAAGTTCATCTGTAATTTCAAGTTATCATTCTCATTAGGATTATTTTTATTTTAAATTTTATTCCAAAGAATTTATATTATTTGAAAGGTATTTGGGGTTTACCAAATATTACTTGGGTTTGGGTAGGCTAATTAATGAAGCGGATAAAAGTCATCAATGAACCTACAGAACTAGTACCTATGTTACGTTCATTGGATTCACCGATTAAACGAAATGTGTTCGACGCAGTATCCAAAGAATGGTGTACACTTAAAGATATTGAGGATCAGTTTGGTAAAGAGGGTAAAGAAGCTTTGGAATTTTTCGAAAAAATGAGATTAGTAGAGACAATGTGGCAAACCACCGAAGAAAATACACAGGAGAAAGCGTATCATACCTATTACATGTCTTTTCATATTAATACCTCCTGCCCCATCCAGGAGATCTCTGAGATCCTCGCAATTGCGGTAATGCCCGAAAAAGAGTTTAAAAAGTTAGAAGATAGTATTTCAAAATTGATTGGAGATGACGGAATGTTTGCCGGGGATGTCTCTGAGCAACAAGAGCTATCCATGACCATGTTAAAATCTCTTGTTAAACGATCAATTAGACTTGAATATCGTGGTCATCGCGTGGAATTAAATAAAGATGAATAAGGCACTTTTTTTTTAACAGCCAGTCAATTTGGAACTTTAATCTTTTTTTCCATTCTCTAAAAAAATTAATTACCCATTATTGGTTTACTGCCTTTCTAAGCTAGGATTTATATTAATTTTCTGAGGAGTATAGATGATCACCATTTTGCGTTTAGGTCACCGCCCAGCACGAGATAAACGGATTACTACACATGTTGCATTAGTAGCCCGCGCGTTTAATGCTGAGCATATGATTGTGGACACAAAAGATGTGAAAATGGAAAGTACTATTGAAGGTGTTGTCAAACGTTTTGGTGGTGTATTTTCGATCGAAACCGGGGTAAAATGGAAAAGGGTTATTCAAAACTGGGAAGGAACAATAATACACCTAACTATGTACGGTGAACACATCGAGGAAGTAATTAAAAAAATTCCTAAGGATGCCGACATTAAACTGTTAATAATCGTTGGTTCTGAAAAAGTACCTCGGGAAGTGTACGATATGTCGGATTTCAATATTGCAATCGGTCACCAACCGCACTCAGAGGTTGCTGCACTTGCGGTATTCTTAGATAGATTCTTTCAAGGTGATGAATTAAAAAAAGACTTCAACGGAAAGCTTCGAGTAATTGGTAGTTCGTCGGGAAAATCCGTGATTGAGAAATGAATGGTGTAAAAGTCTAGTTTACCAAAATATAACTAAGTTATAGATATCTGGTAGGTTTTAAAAAATGGAACAAAATGAAAAAGAATATCCAAGTCGAGAAGAATGTCTAACGATCTTAAACCGGCAAGGTTGTCCAGAACATGTGATTCAACATATATTGGCTGTAACTGATCTGGCGTTAAAAATTGGATCAAGGTTCCCAATGGCGAATATCGAATTAATAGAAGCTGGTTCACTTTTACATGACCTCGGTCGGGCACGGACACACGGTATTGATCATGCCGTGGAAGGTGGTAAATTAGCTCTTAAATTGGGGCTCAATAAGAAGATTGTTCATATAATCGAACGCCACATTTGCGCCGGTATAACCAAAGATGATGCGGTATTGCTCGGGTTACCTCCGAAAGATTATACACCCAAAACCTTGGAAGAGAAAATAGTAGCACATGCGGATAATCTATTCGAAGGTAATACACGTTGTAATATTGAACGTGCAGTCCAGATTTTGAAAGAAAAAGGACTACCCAAAGTCGCATACCGCGTGCAACAGCTACATTTCAGGTTAAGTAAAGAAGCGGGGATAGATATTGATGAAATATGATTGATCTTGATGCTTGGATATTAGGATATTCGATTAAATATTCATCGACCACTATTATATTATGACGATTATAATCGTTGGCAGGAGGGGAAGACCGCTATGTAGGATTAATAAAACTAATCGCTGGTTCGAGGGTGAGACCGCTATGTAGGGTTAATGAAATTAATCGCTGGGGCGCAGGTTCGGTTGGATTATTTCTCACTCGTCATATTATCACTTTTCAGAACCGGGTGCTAATTTATTTTTACTGAAATAGGAGCGGGTGCTGATTTATAATTACTGAGATAGGAGCGGGGTCTGGTATATTTTTGTAGAATTAGGTAAACGAGCCTAAACCAACGAAATAAAATCAGAGCCTGATAAGCGAAAATTAAGTAGAGCCTAACGCAATGGAGCCCGAACCCGAGGATAATGGTTTGGGGGCTCGTTTGGATCTTCCCACACTCCAACCAACGATTATTATCATATTAATATCGTAGTGGTCCCACCCTTACACTTTAACTTTATTTTAATAGTAAAGTAATAGTATCAAAATTCTTATTACCGCCTAATTATTTAAAATATGATACATCAATTAACCACATTGGGGATAACCTGGGCGGTTTGGTTAATGAAGGACTTTGAATATCACTCACCTGAGACCTTGGAAGAGGCATGTAAATTATTAAAAAAACATAAAGGTTCAGCTCGAGTACTCGCAGGTGGCACCGATCTTATACCGAAGATGCATAACCGTCTGCTCGCACCCGAACATGTTATAAATATCAAGAGAATCCCAGATCTGAATAAGATAACATTCAGTAAAACAAAAGGATTAACCCTAGGTTCGCTAGTGAACTTCAATGATTTGATTTATTCCGAAAAAATACAAGAGCATTATCCAATCTTAACTGAGATCTCCAAAAGAATTGCCTCGCACCAGATCCGTAACCTAGCCACCATTGGTGGTAATCTATGCAATGCCGCACCATCTGCGGATTCCGCTCCGATGCTTATAGCACTAGATTCTACGGTTACAATTACTGGTCCGGGAGGTAAAGAACGCACCATGCCAGTTGAACAATTCTTCACAGGACCGGGTAGTACCGTACTAAAACCAGGAGAATTATTAACTCTGTTGCACATCCCACCGCCCCTAGCATGTGTGGGGATGGCATACTTCAAGCACACCACGCGTAATGCACTTGAAATCGCGATTGTGGGCGTTGCCGGATTAATACAACTTGATTCCAATTCTGATAAATGTGCCTCGGCTCGGATAGTGATTGCCGCTTGTGCACCCACACCATTAAGGGTTACTAATGCCGAGAAAACGTTGGTAGGTAAAAATCTAAGCGCCTCTGACCTTGAAGCTGCTGCTGAGATTGCCTCGGAGGCGGTTAGACCTATTACTGATATCCGAGCCTCCAATGTATACCGCCGAGAGATCGTTAAAGTGCAGTGCAGGCGTGTTTTGGAAGAAGCTAAAAAACGAATTCCGTATGATTAAAGTAAATGTTAGTTGAGGTTGACTAATGAAATATAAAATAAATATATATGTAAATGGTCAGAAATACGAAGAATATGTAGACGCTAAAACCACATTGTTAGATTTATTACGAGATGGTCTAGGATTAACCGGGACAAATAAAGGCTGCGGTACCGGTGATTGCGGTGCCTGTACGGTTTTGATGAATGGTAATGCAGTTAACTCCTGCTTGGTATTAGCAGTTGATGCGGACGGCTCGCAAGTAACTACGATCGAGGGGCTTGATCATGATGGTACCCTCGACCCGCTGCAGCAAGCATTCATCGATGAGGGTGCAGTCCAGTGCGGCTTTTGTACACCGGGGATGATTATGGTAGCCAAGGACTTCATAAATAAGAACCCTAACCCCACAGAAGAAGATTATAAAGCGGCAATCTCGGGTAACCTCTGCAGGTGTACGGGCTATGTGAAGATCCTGAAAGCAATTAAGAAGGTGGCGGAAAGTGAATAAAAGTAATAAGGATTACCAGAAAAAATATTCCAATATTGGTTTACGTATTCCAAAAAAAGACGCATTTGAGAAGGTTACCGGTAAAGTGCTTTACCCTCAAGATATTAGATTACCAGGTATGCTATATGGAAAGATTTTGTGGAGTGAACATACACATGCGAAGATACTGAAAATCGACACACGCTCGGCTCTGAAATTACCAGGTGTAAAAGCAGTAATTACCGCTTCCGATATGCCGCTGAACAAAATAGGGATAGCTTCCGATAACCCGCCGTTAAAAGGCGATAAAGTACGTAGTCTTCGCGATGAGGTCGCAGCAGTGGCGGCGGTGGATGAAGATACGGCAGAGCGTGCATTGGAACTAATCAAAATAAAATACGAACCGCTTCCGGCGGTGTTCGACCCTGAAGAAGCTATGAAGGATGGTGCACCGCAGTTACATGCTGAAGCAAAAGGCAATCGAAATAGGCTGAAGTATGACTTTGAATATGGAGATGTAACGGCAGCCAAAGCAGAATCTGATGTCGTGGCAAAGCATAGGTTTAAATTACCGAACATAAATCATTGCTGTCTAGGTCCTTGGAGCTGCGTGGCGAGTTGGGATAGTACTGGTTTGCTCACTATGTATTCACCGACCCAAGTACCTTTCCTTTACCAACGTGACCTAGCCAATGCATTACAGGTTCCCCCCTCGAAGGTCAGGGTCATTCAACCTAAAATCGGTGGTGCGTTTGGTGGTAAGCTGGATTTATATCCGAATGAGGTAATATGTGCGGCTTTATCAAAAAAAATAGGCCGCCCAGTCATGATAACATACACACGTGAAGAAGAGTTCAAATGCACTCCGACGCGACAGCCAGCAATTATAGATATTGAAGCTGGTGCAAATAAAGATGGGACCTTAACATTCAGAGATGTATTTTTAACACTGGATAATGGTGCGTATACGTCCTGGGGCGCTACTATACCCTATGTGCTTATGAATCCAATTACTTCATTATATAAATGTAAGAACATCAAGTTTGAAACCGCGATCATTTATACAAATAACATGTACTCCGGTGCCATGCGCGGGTACGGCAACTTACAGGGGACCTTTGCATTGGAAAGCATGATGGATATTTTGGCTGAGAAATTGGGTATGGATGCCCTTGCGCTCCGGCTTAAGAACTGTAACGACCCCGGCGAAGTTACACCGCAGGGTATGCAGGTAACAACCTGTGGGCTGCGAGAATGCCTCGAGAGTGTGGCAAAACGCTTGGATTGGCAAAATAAACGAGACCGCCGCGATATCCAGACCGGAACGCTACGGCATGGCGTCGGATTAGCATCGTACTTCCATGTTGGCGGTGGCGCACGTGTCTACAAATCCGATGGGTGCGGCGCAATCGTCAAGCTTGATGATTTCGGGCATGTTACTCTAATAACGGGTTCCACAGATATCGGTCAGGGGTCCGAGACAGTACTCGCCCAAATCACCGCTGAAGAGTTAGGAGTTCGCACTGAAGATGTAACCGTT
>CBFDAW010000083.1:0-8550 GCA_965602865.1 uncultured Thermoplasmata archaeon | reverse complement strand
AGAAGAGCCTTCTGATTTATTGTTAATAACTTTGGAAACAAAACGAATTCTTTTAAATCAGGGTGCATCCAGGGAAATCTTACTCGAAATTACCGCACCATCCAATATTAAGCCAAAAACCGATGTTACTATTAGGATTCAATGTTTAGCGGATGGTACGGGACTGGTGGATAGGGAGGTTCTAAATATCAAAATAAAAAATGATGGAGATTCTAATGCAAAACAAAACCAGAATTTTGGCTCATTGTGGATAGTTAGTATAATTGGTATTATAATCGTTGGGATAATACTATTATTTTTATTTGTAATTGTACCAAGAAGTCGACGTAAACATGTAAAAGCCGAGGAAACCGAAAAAGTAGCGAAGACTGCTGAGAGAGTACCAATTCCATCAAGCAGTCCTTATGCATCACCTGTTATTGAAGTTCCAAGTTATAAACCTCCACCGAGTCTAGCCCAATTGGTACCCAGCTCAGAAACTACAAAACCCACCGATGCACCACTCAAGCCGGTAGAATTCGATACAAAAATAAAACCCGGTGCACCAGTAACCGCCAAATCTGTGAGACCCGCGGCATCGGTTACGGCAAAACCTGTGCGACCCGCGGCATCGGTTACGGCAAAACCTGTGCGACCCGCGGCATCGGTTACGGCAAAACCTGTGAAACCCGCGGCATCGGTTGCGGCAAAAGCCCGTACTTCTTCACCCACTGCCACGCCCGTAAAAGCTAAATCTGCATCACCAATATCTGAACCTGCAACGGCAAAGCCCGTTAAACCAAAACATTAATTATCTAACTCAAAGATGTCGATCGGGTTTTGTTTGAAATTCAAATATTTTCAGAATGAAATCCCATTAAATAATTGAATTAATATTTAAATATTCACGAAACTTAAACTAACTACAAAGATTTAACTAGTATTAATTTTATATTATGTTATATTTTAAATATGGTGTAAAATAATGACAAATCAAACTTCCAATCCTACGGATATTGATTCGTGGCTGAGAAAAAGGAAAATAACAAATACAAGTCAAATTAAGATTCCCAAACGGTTAGTCGAACAAGTAATTGGTCAAGATGAAGCAGTGGAAGTAATAAAAAAGGCGTCTAACCAACAAAGGCATGTGATGTTGATAGGTGACCCGGGGACCGGTAAATCCATGTTGGCACGGTCAATGACCGAGTTGCTGCCTAAAGGTGAATTAGAGGATGTAATTGCCTATCATAATCCAGAAGACCCAAATAACCCGAAGATACGCATCGTACCGGCGGGGAAAGGCAAAGAGATTGTAAAGGCACAAAAGGCTAATGCCATGATGCAGAAAGAAATGCGTTCACGGATGAAACTTATGATCTGTATCATGGTGATAGTTGTTGCTATCATGGCTTGGATCATGTATCCTGATCACCCAGAAATTTTATTTTTTGGTATTATCGCCGCCGCAATATTATATTTTATGATGCGTGCAGCAAGCATGAAAGAAGAAAAAGAAATCGTTCCAAAATTATTAATCACTCATAAACCTAATGAAATGCCGCCATTCATTGATGCTACGGGTGCGCATGCCGGAGCTTTACTAGGTGATGTTAAACATGACCCGTTCCAGTCTGGTGGTCTTGAAACACCCGCACATGAGCGAGTAGAGGTTGGAGCGATTCATAAAGCGCATAAAGGTGTATTGTTCATAGATGAAATAAATATCTTGAGATTGGAATCTCAACAAAGTTTATTGACCGGGTTACAAGAGAAAGAGTTTCCAATTATGGGTCAGAGTGAACGTAGCTCAGGTGCTATGGTAAAAAGTGAGGCGGTGCCATGTGATTTCATATTAGTTGCCGCAGGTAATTTAGACTCGGTAGAAGGAATGCATCCGGCATTGCGCTCACGAGTTCGTGGGTATGGCTATGAGGTCTTTGTAAACACTACAATGAAAGATAATTCGGCGAATCGTTGGAAGATGGTTCGGTTCGTCGCCCAGGAAGTGTCAAAAGATAAAAAGATATCACACTTTGATCGTGGAGCAATTGCTGAGGTAATTCATGAAGCCCAGCGTAGATCTGGTCGCCAAGGGCAGATTTCACTCCGGTTTCGTGAACTTGGTGGTTTGATCCGTGCGGCGGGTGATATTGCAAATGAAGATAAATCAAAGATAGTTTATACTCACCATGTACTAAAAGGTCGAAAAATCGCCAGGTCCTTGGAGCAGCAGGTTGCTGATAGATATATCGAGAAAAAGAAAGAATATGAAATCTATCGAACAGAAGGTGCAGAGGTTGGTAGAGTAAATGGGCTTGCTGTAATGGGGGCCGATACCGGGATTACCGAATTTTCCGGTGTACTCATCCAAATTGTTGCGGATGTTACTCCCGCAGCATCCAGGGCAGAAGGTAAAATTATTGCTACTGGTAAGTTGGGTGATATTGCAAAGGAAGCGGTGCAGAACGTGTCTGCTTTAATTAAAAAACATACCGGTGAGGATATTAGTAATCATGACGTGCATGTTCAATTTATAGGAACCTATGAGGGCGTGGAAGGTGATTCCGCCTCAATTTCTGTGGCTACTGCTGTAATTTCAGCACTTGAAGGCATCGAAATCGACCAGGATGCGGCTATGACCGGGTCGCTAAGTATCCGTGGCGAAGTATTACCCGTGGGCGGAATCACTGCCAAAATCGAGGCTGCAGCAGATGCCGGGATAAAACGAGTTGTTATCCCTTTCCAGAATGTTAGGGATGTATTAGTTGATAAAAAATATAAGAAAAGGATTGAGATAATACCAGTGGAGACTATCCGGGATGTTTTAAATGTAGTATTAGTAAGCGGTCCGAAAAAAGATGGATTGATTAGTAAACTGATTAAGATCATGCCGCAAAGGAAGCACAAGAAATTGATACTTCCAAGCACCAAACAACGAGAAAAAATTCAGAAGAAGTCAAGACTTCCAGCAGATCCATCATTCGGTATTGATAAACCACAGCCTACAGATTAATATTATTTTTGAACATAATATGAAGACATCTTAATTTAATTAATGTCCTTTTATGTTTTTTTATAATTTTTCAGAAGAACCAAAATTAATTATAATTAGTATTATTAATGAGCTATTATTATGATGGAAGTTGTTCTGAAGATAAAGATCCCTAAGAGCTGGATCGATAAAATTACAAGCAAATATGATGCCCCAATCAAATTCTTGGATTGCATGCCGTTCGGCAAAGCCGGTGGTAGAGGACTTATCGAGATTAATGCCACGGATATAGAGATAGACAAGATAATCAATGACCTGAAGCTGCACCAGGATATATGTAAGATCGATATTTCACCCTCGCCGGATGGTGGAATTCTAGGGTCTGTGATTACGAAGAAGTGCGTTGCTTGTCAAGCGTTGACGGGGTCGGAATGCTTCCTAACATCTGCGCTTTCGAAAGGTAATGGTCTTGTGGAATGGAAACTGATTACCGGCGAAAAAGGGTCACTTATCGAACTAATAGACGAACTAGAAAGATCCGGGTGCGAAGTAAAACTGAAAAAGATCACTAAGTTAACGAAACGATCACACTTAACTGACCGCCAGGAAGAAATTATACGTATCGCATTTGAGAAGGGATATTATGACCTTCCGAAAAAGATTACGATTGATAAGCTAGCCAGATTATTCAAAGTTTCGGCGTCAACGCTGGCGGAGATACTTCAGAGAGGTGAAAGGAAGATAATTTCACAGTATTATAATAAATCGTAATGTGATATTATAAGGCATTCCAGTCCCGAGATTATGATCCCGGGTAACTTAAAAACAACTCATCTAATCTTATAAATTTACGTGACCGCCGAATATATTCGGGTTAAATTTATTAGCTAGGTATCTATATCTTCTTAATACCTCGGTGGGAGGTGGTATTCATGGCAAAAACATTTTCTAAAAAAGATCAAGGCCCCAATAGAGAAATATCCGATTCGAAAAAAGTTAAAGATAATTTGGATAAAATTAAACATAAAATAGTGGTAATGAGTGGTAAAGGCGGCGTGGGTAAAAGTACCGTTGCCACAAATCTCGCATTCTCGCTATCACAACATGGCTATGAGGTCGGGTTACTGGATGTTGATATTAATGGGCCGGATATTGCGAAGATGTTGGGGATCGAAAACGAACGGTTAGGTGCGGCGGATGGTGGTATTGCACCGGTTCTCGTGCCACCGCATCTTAAAGTGGTTTCCATGGCGTTCTTGCTCAAGGATCGCGATACACCGGTGATCTGGCGCGGACCTCTGAAAATGAGTGCGATTCGCCAATTTCTGGGCGATGTGAAGTGGGGGGATTTGGATTATTTGATCATCGACCTACCGCCAGGTACCGGTGACGAACCGCTTAGCATCGCACAGCTCATTCCTGGTGGCAATGCCATAATAGTAACTACGCCTCAGGATGTGGCGTTGTTAGATTCACGAAAAGCGGTGAATTTTGCAAAGACTCTCAAGATGCCTATTATCGGTATATTGGAAAACATGAGCGGATTATCATGTCCACACTGCAAGAAAAAAATCGATCTATTTAAAACCGGCGGCGGATTGAAAGCGGCTTCGGACCTTAGTGTACCATTTTTAGGCAAGATCCCGATCGATCCGAAGATCGTGGAGACCGGTGACAATGGTAAACCGTTTGTTTTAGTACATTCAAAATCGAAGTCTACGAAGAAATTCAATGAAGTAATTAAAAAGATCGAAGAGTTTGTTAATAAAAAAAGGAGTTAAAAAGAGGTGGAAATATGAAGATCGCAGTCTCAGCAGTTGGTGACAACCTGGAGGCACAATTGGATCCACGGTTCGGGAGATGTCTATTTTTTATTTTTATAGATCCTGAGTCCATGGAGTTCGAAGCAGTACCGAATGAAAGCGCTAATGCTATGGGCGGTGCCGGTATCTCCGCGGCGCAAAATGTAGCGAACATGAAAGCCGAAATAGTATTAACCGGTAATATGGGGCCCAACGCGTTCCAAACACTGGCTGCAGCGGGAATAAAAATTATTACCAATGTAAGCGGCACCGTTAAAGAGGCTATTGAAAAATTCAACTCCGGCGAGTTAAAAGAGACCGTAGCACCCAATGTCACGAGCCATTTTGGTATGGGTGGTGGCGGCGGTAGAGGCGGTGGCGGTAAAGGCGGTGGTATGGGCCAGGGCGGTAAAGGAGGAGGGCGTGGACAAGGAATTAGAAAATTGGATTGAGGTGATTAAATATGAAAGTTTGTGTACCGACAATGGGAAATAAAGGAATAAACGAAGAAGTAGGCGAGCATTTTGGGCGAGTGCCTACTTATACACTGGTAGATACTGATACGAATGAAGTGACCGTAATTGATAATACAAGTGAACATGGTGGCGGCAGCGGCTACCCACCGGAGATCATTGCGAAGACCGGTGCAGAGGTGATGCTATGCGGTGGTTTGGGCCGCAGGGCGATTTCAATGTTTGAAGAAATTGGCATTATGGTGTATGTGGGCGCTTCCGGTACCGTAAACGATGCAGTTCAGATGTGGAAAGTTGGCAAGCTCCAGGCGGCTACGGATGAAAATGCCTGCAAACAGCATGCGTTTAGGAAAGAAGGGCATGAACACGGACACGGACAACATGGAAACTAATGTGATCATTAAATCAATAATAAAAAATTTAGACCTCACACAGGGGTTACTTGATGAAAATAGCGATTGCCAGTGGCAAAGGCGGGACAGGTAAAACTACAATTGCCACGAATCTTGCATTGAGTCTGGATAATGTCCAGTTACTGGATTGCGATGTCGAGGAACCAGATTCACACCTATTCCTTGACCTAAAACTGGATAAAATCGAAGATGTGCATATCTATATACCTACCATCGATAAACAAAAGTGTGATTTCTGCGGTGAGTGTGCGAAATTCTGTCAATACAATGCTCTTGCCGTAGTTCGAAATGAGGTCCTATTCTTCCCTGACCTATGTCACGGTTGCGGCGGTTGTACTTTAGTATGCCCAAAGGATGCGATCACCGAAGAAAAGCGAATAATCGGAGTGCTTGAAAAGGGTAGTACCAGTAACCTGGAGTTCTACCATGGATTGTTGAATATCGGTGAGGCAATGGCAACACCGGTAATTAAAGCATTAAAGATAAAAACTGACAATGATAGGATAGTAATTCTAGACTCACCGCCGGGCACTGCCTGTCCGGTTATTGAAACCGTCAACGAGGCGGATTATGTTTTACTTGTTACCGAACCTACACCGTTCGGCCTTCATGATTTGAAACTAGCTGTAGAAATGGTGCGTTCATTAAAGATACCATTCGGTGTAATAATAAATCGTGACGGCGTGGGTGATGATAGGGTTGAAGAATATTGCAAAAAAGAAAAAATTAAGATTTTATTAAAGATCCCACAGGATGATAAAATCGCACGACTATACTCAAAAGGGATTCCATTTGTGTTCGAGCTGCCCGAATGGAAAAGTAAATTTATCGAACTCTACGATCATATCGGGTTAGAGATGGGGGTCAGCTCATGAAGCAGCTAACGATTATAAGTGGTAAAGGCGGCACCGGGAAAACTACAATAGCGGCAGCCTATGCGTCAATTGCCAAAAATGCGGTATTAGCAGATTGTGATGTTGACGCCGCGGACCTTCATCTTATTCTGGATCCCGAGATCGAGGAGACCGTAGAATTCAGCGGAATGAAGCTCGCTGCAAAGGATGATGAAAAATGTGTCGAGTGCGGTTTGTGCAAGGAACACTGCCGGTTTGGCGCCATCGATGAAGAATTCGATATTATCAATGAACGCTGTGAGGGGTGTGGTGTATGTGAATATGTCTGTCCGGAAAATGCTATTGAGCTCGTTGAGCGCAGATCAGGAGTGGCGTATAAGTCCATGACACGCTTCGGTCCGATGTCACATGCGGTGTTGAATACCGCCGAGGAAGCCTCCGGGAAGCTCGTCAATCTTGTGCGCAATCATGCGCGAGCAATGGCTGAGGCTAATGATAAAAATCTTATAATTATTGACGGTCCTCCCGGGCTGGGCTGTCCGGTTATTTCCGCCATCACGGGGGTCGACCTGGTTCTTATCGTGACCGAACCTACGCTTTCAGGTATCCATGATTTGAAGCGTATCTTAGGTGTTGCTCTGCATTTTAACATACCCTCGGTTGTGTGTGTGAACAAAGTTGATATTAATCCGGGGAATGTAAAAAAGATTGAGGCGTATTGCAAAAAGAATAAGCTACCTGTTGTTGGTAAACTGCCATACGATAATGTTGCCACGGCAGCCATGATTGCCGGAAAGACCATCATCGAGTATTCAAGTGGCACTCTATCTAATAAGATCAGGGAGAGCTGGGAAAATATTAAAAAAATCTTGAAGGCAAACTCATGACCGGAAAACTTGAAGAAAAATCCGACTTTGATAAAATGGTAGAGAATATTCAGAATGAATTGGATGCGGAAGCAGAGGCGATATTTTCAAAAAAGGCACTATATGAGTGTAGCCACCCGGTCAATCTCGGTCGTATAAAGAACCCCGATGCGGTGGGTATAATCACGGGACCATGCGGGGATACCATGGAATTCTTTTGTAAGGTCGAAAAGAACAAATTGACAGAAATAAAGTTCATGACCAATGGCTGCGCACCAACCATAGCGTGCGGCAGTATGGTCTCGAGGATGGTAATCGGTAAACCACTCGATGAGATTTTAAAGATTACATATAATGACCTGATTAACACTCTGGATGGTCTACCCGAGGAAAACCGGCACTGTGCAAAACTCGCGGTTGATACTTTACAAAAAGCAATAAGGAATTACCAGATCGAAGAAGGATAGTGATATGATTGAAATGCGCCCTTTGCAAGAAAAAAGAATGCTACGATGGTAAGGACTGCACAAAGCTCAAAGCCAAGGTAGAGAAAGAGTATTCCGTAGCGGATATTAAATCTATGAAGACCTCGGCAAAGATCGAAGCCGAATATTATATGAAAAAGACGCGCTTGGAAGAATTGATCATGTATGCCGAGCAGATGGGTTATAACCGGTTGGGGCTGGCGTTTTGTATTGGTTTTTCCGACGAGGCGCGAACCATCCATGAAATCCTATCGCGCAAATTCGAGGTATATTCAGTATGTTGTAAAGTATGTGGTATAGATAAGTCCAGATTCGATCTCGACCAACTTCACCCGGAAAAAGAAGTGGATGCAACATGTAACCCATTGGGTCAGGCGATGGTTCTGAATCAGGAGGATACCGACCTAAACATTATACTTGGCTTATGTATGGGTCATGATATTCTGTTTTCAAAATATTCTGATGCACCCGTAACCACATTAGCGGTGAAAGACCGTGTGCTGGCGCATAACCCATTAGGTGCGATTTATTCGGGGTATTATCGTAATAAGGTTTTCCATTTAGATGAAGAAATCGAGGATGATCATTAATAAAAAAATGCTTCTCAGATAAATTTTTAACTGACGCATTTTTTATATTTTTCTTCAAATAATTGTCTAAATAGTGTTCCAAATCATTCAAAT
>CBFDAW010000082.1:0-8590 GCA_965602865.1 uncultured Thermoplasmata archaeon | reverse complement strand
GCGATCGTCGGGAATATGCAAATATTAATAATGTCCAATTTATTGAAGAGTACCTCAAAAAGACTGAAAGTGCAAAAGAGTCAAAAGATACCAAAGATACCAAAGAGATTAAAGAGACTAAAGAGACCAAAGAGGCTAAAGAGACTAAAGATTCGAAAAAACCTAAAGACACTAAAGAGGCTAAAGAGACCAAGGAGACTAAAGACACTAAAGAGGCTAAAGAGACCAAAGAGGCTAAAAATGCCAAAGAAACAAAAGATGCTTCCGAAACAGGAAAATGATTTCTCAAATATGGATAATAATTACTACAAAAAAAATATCAACAATAAAGATATATACTCAACTATGCACCCCGTAATGGAGCTTCTTGGGAGTAAAAGTAACCGATTATCCGGAAAAAAGATCGCTCTTGGAATAACTGGAAGTATTGCTGCCGTTCAGACCGTGAAATTGGCCCATGAACTGATTAGACACGGAGCTGAGGTGTATCCTGTTTTGACTGAAGCGGCCTGCAATATTATCTCTCCCAATGCACTCTTTTATGCTTCTGGTAAACCACCAATTACCAAACTAACTGGTAAAATTGAACATATATCTTTATGTGGCCAAGTTAAAGATAAAATAGATCTATTATTGATCGCACCGTGCACAGCTAATACTATATCTAAGATTGCTTGTGGTATCGATGATACCACCGTAACTACATTTGCTACTACTGCCATTGGCTCAAAGATACCAATATTGTTAGTTCCCGCAATGCACGCTAGTATGTATGAACATTCTATTATACAAGAGAATATAAAGAAATTGGCGGATCTGAAAATTAATATTGAATTTATTCCCCCGGTAAAAACGGAGAATAAATGGAAACTTGCGAGTGTTGATACCATTGTTTCAAGAGTTATTAGGAGACTCTGGAAAACGGATTTAAGTAAAAAACGTATATTAGTTATTGCCGGAGCCACTGCGGAGAATATTGATGATATGCGCATCCTAACCAATCGAAGTACTGGATATACTGGTGTCGCCTTATCAATGTTAGCGTATCTACGTGGAGCAGATGTCGATCTTTGGCTAGGTAAAAGTTCGGTTGAGCCACCTGAATATTTGTATTGCTCACGCTTTGATTCCATCGAAGACCTTACGAGAAAAGTTATGGAATTAAAGAATAGCGGAAAGAGTGGTTTTAAGAGATATCAAATAATTCTTGTTTGTGCTGCAATTTCTGATTATAAGATGTTAAATCAAATTACTGGTAAATTACCCTCTGGAAAAAAGAAGCTGAAACTTGAACTAGTTCCTACGACAAAAATTATTAAATTAATACGTGAGAATGCACCAAAGAGTTTTGTGGTGGGTTTTAAAGCTGAAGTAGATTTACCCGAGAAAAAAATGATCGAAAAGGCGAAAGCACGTATGAAAGATTGGAAGCTGGATTTGATGGTAGCTAACGATCTAATTAAAGTAACAAAAGACTCCAATCAGATAATAATTCTTCATCCGAATAAAAAATATGTAAAAGTAAAGGGTAAAAAAGAATTTCTGGCGGAAAGAATATTTGATGAAATTTTAAAAAGATAATATTTTTGAGAATATCAGATACTAAAAAGGATTTGATGAGTTAAAATGGTTGGAGAAATAGAATTTAATGGATTATATAATGGTGTCGGTAAGATTGGAGCAGGATATGCACCAGCACATATTACCACTATATTTGAGATACACACTAAAAGTTCCGAGCCATTAAAATGTGGTTCTCGTGGTATTGGATTTTGTATCGATAAAGGTGTTTCGACCTATGTAAAGATTAAGGACGGAACCGACCAAGATATAAGGGTTTTTTTAAACAATTTTAAAATTTCCGGAGAAACCACGAAATCCACTATTAGAAATTTAATTGGTAATAAAAAAGCAATAATCGAAGTATATAGTTACACCGAACTTCCAATGAGTCAGGGTTTTGGTTTAAGTGGTGCGGGGGCATTAAGTAGTGCTATTGCACTAAACTCTGTTTTAAACCTAAAATTAAGTACATCTGAGCTAGTAAATGCTGCCCACGATGCTGAGGTCAGACACCGTACTGGGTTAGGTGATGTAATCGCGCAGGCAACAGGTGGTGTTGTACTTCGGCTGCGAGAAGGTGGGCAGAACTTTGGCTTGGTTGAAAAACTGGTAATTGCCCCTCATAACGTGGATGTAATGGTATGTGTTCTCGGCAAGGAACTTCCTACTTCAGAAATAATCTCGTCGAAGAAACAAATAGAAAAAATCAACGCCGCCGGGAAAAAATACTTGAGTGTTTTCCAAAAATCACCAACATTAGAAAATCTAGTCGAACTCTCTTATAAGTTCGCCTTAGAAACCGGTTTGATGGATAGCCAGGTGCATAAAGCTATTAATCAAATTCATGAAAACCAAGCCGGAGCTGCATCTATGATCATGCTTGGTAATGCTATTTTTGCAATTGGAGATTTAGAAAAACTCGAAACTTTATGTAAAACATTTGGTAAACCAATATTTTGTAATATAGACTCGGCGGAAGCTGCTTTAATTCAAAATATAATTTAGAAACCGAAAAATTCTAAATACTACTCTCTGATCTTGTTCACATCCTCAACTATGCACCAGTTTGTAGGGTTATTAGTATCCTTTTTGATTCTGAATGGCTTGATCTCATACAGTTTCTCCAGCCAAATTAATGTTGCATATTTATAATAGATATCACGTTCGAACATGATATCAGAAGGAGATATTTCCTCTTTATGATCTTCTATGATTTGCGTTGCTTTTTCTGGGGTCAGGTTTTTAAAGTTTTCAACCTTGCTCACTTTGGCTTTTGCTATTGCAAAGCCGTCTTTCATTTTAAAATAAACGGTATCATCAACATTAATTGAGTCATATGGAGGATGTTCTTCACGCGTAAAAATAGGTTCTATCTTACGTTCACCCTTAATGATTTTCTCTAATGGTTCTCTGGTTAATACAGCCACATGGTCCATAATCGCCACCTAAGGAGTATAATAAATAGTTTTCTTAATATAAATATTTTGTTTCTAATTTAATTCAACAATTGTTTCGCGATAATCAATCGTTGGATTTCTGATGTCCCCTCATATATTTCCGTTACCTTCACATCACGTAGATATCGTTCCATTGGTGATCGCTGGGTATAGCCAAATTCACCCATAATCCATGATGCTGTATTTACGATCTGCATAGCTACTTCGGTGGAATACAACTTCGCCATTGCAGATTGCCAGGTGTACCTAACATTTTGGTCCTTTAGAAATGCCGCATTATACATTAATAACCGTGCAGCTTCAAGCTTTGTTGACATATCAGCAAATAAAAATTGTATATTTTGATGCCTATACAATAACTTGCCTGCCTGTTTCTTGGTCTTTGAATATTTTAAGGACTCTTCAAAAGCAGCTCTTGCGACACCCAATGCTTGAGCGGCAATACCCAGCCGACCGCCGTCTAATGTTATCATGCTAATCAAAAACCCATTACCCTCTTCACCCAATAAATTTTCAGCTGGGACCTCACAATTTTCAAATACCAACTCGGTCGCCTCGGAAGCATGCAGCCCCATCTTTTGTTCTTCGCTGCCGTATTTAAACCCTGGTGCGCCTTTTTCTACTATGAACGCGGAAATACCTTTATGATCTTTCGATTTATCAGTAATTGCCAGGACTATCACTATGCCTGCAGAATTGCCGTTAGTGATGAAGATCTTTCTACCGTTTAAAACGAATCCTTTATGTTTTCCACCTCTACGAACCGCTGTTGCTTTGATAGCCGCAGCATCCGAGCCTGCTTCGGCTTCGGTGAGCGCAAATGCACCCAGAATCTCGCCTTTTGCAAGTGGCTTTACGAATTTTTGCTTTTGTTCTTCGGTTCCAAATAAATAGATCGGATATGTACCCACTGAGGTATGCACGGCTGTAATCACCCCCGTAGAACCACATGCCGCCGAAAGCTCCTCTACACCAATTAAATAACTGATAGTGTCTAGACCTAAACCACCGTATTCTTTTGGTATTGGAATCCCCAGCAATCCAATTTCACCCATCTTTTTTAAGGTTGCCCAGGGAAACTCACCTAATCGATCGTACTCTGCGGAATAAGGTAAGATCTCGGCTTTGGCAAATTCACGAACCTTGGATCGAAATTGCATCTGATCTTCGGTCAACAATAGATCCATGCACGCCTCCTGGTGTGACTATATATATTTTCATGTTATATAATTAATAAAGATTAAAGTAATTAGTTTTGCAATTCGGGGATGTTCGTATACAAATCCAATGCCTCTGGATTACCCAATGCATCACGGTTCAGCACAGGTTCGCCCGAGAGTACTTTCTTCACTGCCAGCTCTACTTTTTTACCGCTAATGGTATAAGGAATGTCTGCAATTGGTATAATTTTCGCCGGCACATGCCGAGGTGTGCAATTAGTCCTGATAGTGGTTTTGATTTTCTTCGCCAGGTTATCGTTGAATTCAATGCTCTTTGCCAGTTTAACGAATAAAATAACGCGCACATCGTCCTCCCAATTTTGACCAATCACTAGACTATCAACTATCTCATCCATCGCCTCCACTTGCCGATATATCTCAGCGGTTCCAATACGCACGCCACCGGGATTCAATGTTGCGTCTGACCTGCCAAAGATGATCATGCCGTTATGCTCGGTTAGCTCAGCGTAATCACCATGGTGCCAGACATCGGGGTAGGTTTTGAAATATGCGTTTCTATACTTGCTTTTATCTTCATCGTTCCAGAAATAAATAGGTTGTGATGGGAATGATGCGGTACACACCAATTCACCCTTTTGCCCTTTTATAGAGTTCCCCGCAACATCGAATACATCAACCTTCATCCCGAGACCACGGCACTGGAGTTCACCGGACCAAACAGGACCAATTGGGTTACCCAACGCAAAGCAGGAGATAATATCAGAACCACCTGAAATAGAGGCTAATTGTATATCATTTTTAATATCACGATACACGAATTCAAAGTTCTCCTGGGTTAATGGCGAGCCCGTGGAAAACATAGCCTTTAACGCACTCAGGTCAAATTCATCGCGTGGTATCAAGCCGGTTTTCTCAACTGCTGCAATATACCGCGCACTGGTGCCAAAATGTGTCATGCGTTGTTTTTCGGCTAGTTTGAATAAGGTCCCGGGGCCAGGATAAAACGGTGAGCCGTCAAAAAGTAATATCGTGGCACCAACTGCTAATGAGCTAATCAACCAGTGCCACATCATCCAACCACAGGTCGTGAAATAAAATATATTATCCTCGCGTTTCAAATCCGAGTGTAATGCGAGTTCTTTATAGTGCTGTAGTAGAGTTCCCCCTGCACCATGGACCATACATTTTGGAACACCAGTAGTACCTGATGAGTATAATATATAAACCGGGTGATCGAATGGTAATTGTTCGAAGTTTATCTCAAGATCGGTCTCTTTTGCTAAGAAGTCTTCATACAGGATTGAATTTGAAATCTTACTAATGTCTGGGTTAGAGCTAATATATGGTATTACCACCACCTTCTCAATCTCCGGTAAATCATTTAGAATCTCAGAAACCCGTTCCAATGAGTTGAAGGATTTACCATTATAGAAATACCCGTTTGCGGTGAATAATACTTTAGGCTGGATTTGACCAAACCGGTCTAAAACGCCTTTTAACCCAAAATCAGGTGAACATGATGACCAAATTGCGCCAAGACTGGTTGTTGCCAGCATCGCTACTACGGTTTCGATAAAGTTCGGCAAAAATCCAGCTACGCGATCGCCTACGCGTACACCCAATCTACGCAATGCTTTTACTAATCGAGCTACTTGATTGTAGAGTTCATTATAGGTCAAAGCAACAGGTTTGAGGTCCAAAGACTCGCTTGTAAACACCAATGCAGTATTGTCATCACGAAACCGAAGCAGGTTCTCGGCAAAGTTCAACCGGGCACCTACGAACCATTTTGAGTTTAGCATATCTTCAGGGTCCGCCAAGATCGTGTCATATGTCTTGGAGGTAATAACACCCGAAAAATCCCAAAATGCCGCCCAAAAATCGGCTCGATTATTAATCGACCACTCAAATAGCTCATCATATGTATCGAAATTTAAACCTCGTTTTTCAGAAAGGAAGTTCATGAATTTAGACATATTCGCATTATTAATTTTATCCTCTGAAGGCGACCATAATTTCTTTGAATTGTATATATTGCTTTCCAAATACACACGCTCCAACAATATAGTTTCCAAACTCGCAGCCAATAACATTGATTTTGTATTTTAATTAAATTTTACTTTCAATGCTTTCTTGGATTTCCCGCCAGTCCTTTGAAATGGATTTCAGGATCCAATCGATTTCCTCAAGCTTCTTTGATACAAAATCTTTATCTTTTATTGATGAAAGATTAATCTTCACATTCCAGACCGCACCAAAAATAGCAGAGTGAGCCATTAAACCTGCAACGCCAAGATCGGTAATGGTTTGTTCGGGACCAAGACCAACAAGTTCTCTAACCCAGCTCATGGTCTTTATGCCAAGCTTAGCCGTTGTTAACGGAACTTCAGCAGCATGCTTGGTAGCGCGTTGAATAGCCAAAGTGCGTTTCTTCTTCTCGTTATCATTATTTTTTGGTAGTTTATAAGAATTTAAAATGTCATTGAACGCGACAGTATCATCATTGATTAGGCTCAAGAACTGTTTTCGTGCACGATCCGAGGCGGTGATGAGCTTTTCTAATTTTGCCTTATTAGCATATGTTGTTGTTTGTAACCGTTTTACCGAGATTCTAGCGACCATTCCAATTAATGAGCACGCCAAGGCGCCTGCAAGTGCGGCGGTACTACCGCCGCCAGGAGCCGGGCTTTTCAAGCTCAGTTCCTTGGTGAAATCTGAAATCGAAAGACTATCTAAATTTGATCCTGGATTTTCTTTACTTGATTTGGACATTTTTGAATTACTCCCTGAAAATTAAGCGTATTCTATTCCCAAATCCGAGGTTCCAGCAACTGCTCTTTCTTAAAATTTGTTGCTTTTAAATAATGTTTTGCGCAATCGATCATAGCCGCCATTGGTAAGAGCCCGATCACCTCACTTTCCAAGACTTCTACATTGGCGGAGCTTGCTTCTTCGAAGATTTTATCGAACACTTTATGAATTGGTGTTATCTGGTAATTTGTTAGATTCATGGAAACTTGAACAATACCGCGTTCTTTAATCTCAAGTCCAAGAGCCTTTACATTGGGGAATCCACCATCGCGTTCCCGGATGTTCTTGGCGATTCGTTTTGCCAAATCTATATCTTTGGTATCAAGATTTACATTATATGCAACTAATGGCATCCTCGCACCCACCGCAGTGGCACCTGCTTGGGGGTGTAATTTTACGGGTCCAAAATCAGGTTTTCGAGCCGGGTCGGAAGTAATAGCCACCTTTAAACCTTCATATTGACCCTTACGTACATTTGCCAGGTTACGCCGCTCTACGCGTGTCGCTGCAGCTTCGTATAGGTAAACTGGTATACCAAGTTTCTCACCCATCTCCTGGCCTACTTCTCGAGCGAGAGTGATGCAATCATCAAGGGTAGTATTTTTAATAGGTATAAATGGGACCACATCTGTAGCTCCGATTCGCGGGTGTTCGCCTGTATGTTTTTCCATATCGATTAATTCTGCGGCTTTTGCTACTGCGGCGAGCGTAGCTTTTTTCATCGCGGCGGGGGTGCCAATATAGGTTAAAACCGATCGATTATGGTCAAAATCATGTTCAGAATCAAGTAATCTCACACCTTCTACTCCTTTAATCTCATTAATTATTGCATCAATAACCTCGGTCCTTCGACCCTCGCTAAAATTGGGTACGCACTCTATGATTTTGTCCATTACTTATTCCTCCCAAATTTATAAAATTAAATATTGGTCAATATGCGGTTGGTGTATATATTAGTGGAATATATATATTTCATTAACACCGTGGAGTCTTATATTAAAATATTCGTACTCAACAATCTGAAGTATATCCCAAATATTATATATGCTCCTAATCCCAGTCCCCGATCTATATTATATTGTTAGAGGAAAAAAACAGTACTTATTATTCAAATCATTCACTCAAAAATTTCTTTTATTATTCCTCTGCGTTTCATCACGAAATTTCCCTGGTCATCTTTCTCGAACCATTCATCAGCGGTTAAATAATCAAAAAAGTAAACCCCTGCTAAAAATGAGCCCGTAATAATTGCACGCTTTAATTTTTCATTATTTCTATCCGGCATTTCCATATATCTTACCCAGGAATGTATAACTTTTTTTAATGAGAAGGATGGGATGAGCAGGCAATTCGATTCCTGGCGTACTGCCGTCCTAGTTTGTAATTTTGAAGTACCATTTTTTTTGTAAAGGTACATGTAGGAATGGACTTACATACTACTCATCCCTAAAAAATAAATTGTTTTTCAGAAATTTAAAATTTTCGGTAAAATTCACCTTTTTCATGAAAAAATCACTCTTTTTTTGTGTGCGGAACATTTAATGTTGTTTTTCAAACAGTGGCCATTCCCGATTCAAT
>CBFDAW010000081.1:0-8603 GCA_965602865.1 uncultured Thermoplasmata archaeon | reverse complement strand
GGCATTTCAGATGCGTAAGAAAAGCTATAAATGGAGAAATGGAGAAAGATCAAGTTTTTTCGGATTTTTTAAGCTTTTTTTAGCATATTAATTTGACAGTTAGATTGTTTTTTACCCAGATATGGAAATCATAACCTTTTTTCTTGATTATTAAGGAAAATTTCGATATAGAATTTGACAGTTGCGGGAGTTTTTCGAAAAAAAAGATAAAAGTTAAACAATTATACCTATACTAGCTTAATATTCGGTGTTAATTTTACTAAAAATAAGGGTATTTATCAAGTTTGGGGACTAAAATAGTGGATCTAAAGTAAACTGTCAAATTAATATTTTGAATAAATTTCCAGAGCTAGGTGTCAAATTTGGGTATAAAACATGCACAAATTTGCAGGAGGAACCAATTTTTTTTAATTTAGGTTAATCCAGGATCTCACCATTTTTAATTAAGTACCGCTTAGTGTTATCTAGATATTCAACTTCGAATGTCGGTTTGTAGAATAAGAAATCACGATGTGTCTTTGAATCATTCTTGCCGTTTGGCATCTCTGTATTGTTACCAAATGCGATGTGTGCGGTTTTCCCGGCTTTTTCATCCTCCAATAAATTACCGGTTAACCGTGCTTTAGGGTTTAGACCGATACCCAGCTCACCGACCACACTTGCCATTTCATCTACACTTGTCAATTCTTTTATTTTTTCTACTAATTCGGTATCATCAGATTCAAGAGCTACTAATTTACCGTCTTTAACCTCGAGCTTCAATGGTGAGCTTACCTGACCAACATCACCGATAGACCCATCACACACAATCACTCCAGTAGCTTTATCTTCAATAGGTGCACACCAAATCTCTCCCGCCGGTAAGTTGCCAAATGCACCAGGTTTGATTCGAACATCGGTATCAAATGCACGTTCTTCTATCTCAAGAGTGATATCCGTTCCGCCGGGTGCTGTTATATGTACACTTTTTGCACCTTCAAATTTTGCCATTAGATTATCCACATTCTCAGCCACTTCAGACCAATTCACCGTCATTGGGCCTTTGGTCATCATACCGATCGTAATCCCTGGTGCATGACCCACACGCGAGTTCGTCACTAGCTCTTGTTTAATAAGCTTGATCCGAAAGGGGGTTTCCACACTGTTTGCCTCAAAAGCATTTATAATTACACCACCATTTGTGCAATGTTTCAGTTCTGAACTGACCTCCTGCGGCACCTCCGATAACGGTCGTTGGTCCTCCGGAAGGATATACGTTCGAACATTTGCTCCTAGCTCAGTACCACCGCGTTCGAATGCGGCTCCGATTTTGCGTTTATTTTGGTCGGTAACTATCAACAACGGCTCTCCCGAGGTCATTGATAAAACTACTTTGAGGGCATTTTTAGCGCCTTCTACCATTACATTTTCATCTATTTCTGAATCAACCATTGATTATTCCTCCCCAAGATTATCTCTTTTTCAGTAAAGCAATTGGAATAAGTATCAATAAAATTAGAAATACACCGATTATTCAGATACTAATTGCATATATAAGATACCGCAAAATGAAATCTAATATTGGAGTAGAGGTATGTAACTGTTCCTTGACACCGGGAATGTACCCTAATGGCTGGAGATATATTGTGGCAACGCCAAGAAGTGCGATAATGATCATGCCCAGGATGGAATGCTTCAAGTCCACACCACTGGGTGCAATGCAAGCCGCTACAGAGCCAACGAAGTACAAGAATAATATAAAAAAGATAATAATTACTATATTATATGTAGTAAAATTATTATAAAAAGTCTCCCCAGCAAATATTAAAATATCCCAAAATGAACTTAAAAAATCAGTACTAGATAGAGAGATCCTATTAGGATCGATAACTACACCTATCTCATTAAATAGAAATGCAAGAATTATCAAAAAGAACGAGCACCCGAACAATGGCATCATGCCAATGATCGCATTGATAAATGGGTTGCGTTTTTCATGTGTGACATGCCCACCTGATTCTTCGAATAATTTAATCTCAGCGATCTTTGTCCGCGTAATCAAACACGCAAAAGCATGACTGTATTCATGAACAATGACACCCAAAAATACAAAGAACCTATGTGCACCCTTCGAGAAAATTCTTGCTAATAAATAATCAACAAAGAAACTTAAAATTATTAGGATGATCATCCAAATGAAAAAACTGATGAAAGGGATAAATGCGGTATTGTCCATATACCCACAGCAGTGACCGAATGGATTTATAGCTTAAAAATCTTTGTCAATTCAAATAAAAATATTCCATCACACAACATATTTAAATGAAAAATACTATTCCCCACACAGGTGATTACCAATGGGTAAATTCAATCCCGAAGGAGTGTTCTACCTTCACCTTACAATGATCTCATTTTTATTGATAGTGTTCACTGTATTGAAAAATTTTAATTTCGATGATTTTCGGGCATCTTCTATACTTACAAAGACTCAGGTTAATTTCATTTATCTTTTCTTAATTATTGGGATAATAAGCATTATATTATTTCTTATGCGAGGCTATTTTTTTAAAACACCTAAATATTACACACGCGCGGGTATAGCACTTGTGTTCATTGTGGTTGGCATAGTCTTAATTCTTGGCATGTTGTATCTTGATAGGTTTCTCGGTAATGAGCAGAAGATCGGTTCGTCGGAGATTTTGGGGATACTATTTGGATCGTTCATTACAGTAATGGGCTCGTTGGTGTATATTTCAATTAAATTCCCTGATGAGCAAATGATGAAATATTTTAAACAAGCGGTAAAAGAGGAGATTCGAAGGCGAGGACGGGAAGAGCGCCAACTTCGGTATCAACAACGGCAGGACCGACAATTACAAAAAAAACTAATAAGATCTCGACAGGTTCAAGTACAGAAAAAGAAAAAACAAAAAAAAGCCAAAGTAAAGGTCCAAGAGGTCCAGATGGCACCCGTGGATGAATTAACTGTCGTCAAATGTGCAAAGTGCCAGCGTTCGCTTAAGCTATCTACCCCAGAGCGTCCAGTGACCATAAAATGCCCATATTGTGAAGCAATCGGGGTCATTAAGGAATAATTATGGTAAATAGTATTATAAAACTCCACACGGAGAATCATATTGGATTCGAAAATTTTTTAAAACATGAATTACCTGAATGTATAACCGTTCTTAACCGCGGCGGCATTTTGGTTTTTCCAACCGAGACGTTATATGGACTAGGTGTGGATATCACAAACGAGTGCGCAATAGATAGGTTAATCGAACTCAAAGGTCGGCCACGAAACATGCCCATCGCAGTTGCAGTAACTGACCTGAAACAAGTTATACCATTAGCAGAGATAACCGAATTGGCAACGAAAATCATTAAAAATTGCCTTCCAAAACCCATCACGATATTACTTACCGCAAAAAAGACTATAAATCCAAGATTATTGGGCGGGTCGGATTTGATCGGGTTTCGGTTTCCAGAACACCCGGTGACAACCGCAATAATAAACCACTTTGGTCCAATAACCGCCACTAGTGCGAACCTTCATAATTGCCCAGAGCCTATTACCATTGATAATGCTATCGAACAATTCGGAGACCGTGTGGATATTTATCTGGACTCGGGTCCGTGTAGATTTGCCAAGCCGTCAACTGTTATTAATACCATAAATGATACCATAAAAATTATACGCTATGGTGCATGTTCGGGTACTGAGTTAGAAGAGTGTTTGCGAGGAAATTAGACAATGGATCAAGAACTGGATTTTGAAACCATAGAAAAATACCGCCAGGCAGGTAAAATCGCACACGAAGCCCGAGAGTTCGGGAAAAAAATCATTAAAGAAGATGTTACATTATTGGAAGTCGCAAATAAAATAGAGAGCCTGATCGTAAAACGCGGCGGCCGTGTTGCATTCCCCGTTAATATAGCAATTGACGATATAGCAGCACATTTCACACCACGACATGATGATAACACATTAATATTCCAGCGCGGTAATGTTGTTAAACTCGATGTTGGTGCGCATATCGATGGATATATCGCAGATACTGCAGTAACTGTGGAGGTGAACACTCATAATTGGAGTGACTTAATCAAAGCATCTTCAGAAGCGTTAAATGTAGCCATTGATATGATCAAGCCGGGTACGGATCTAAGTAGAGTAGGTGCTGCAGTAGAACAAACCATAACAAATTATGGTTTCAAACCCATTAGTAACCTTACGGGGCACAGTCTTGAACAATTTAAACTTCATGCAGGAGTGAGCATACCTAATGTGGAGGAACACAACAGTGGAATTGTCGAAGCCGGGCAGGTTCTGGCGATTGAACCGTTTGCCACGAACGGTGCCGGAAAGGTTAATGGGTATAAGATGAGTAACATCTATCGTTTTGTCAGAGATCGCCCCATTATTAATAAAGATGCAAAATTTATATTGAAAAAGATTATGAAATATCGAAGAGAATTACCATTCTCAGAGCGTTGGTGTGCAAGATATCTGCCGAAACCAAATAAGGCGCTTTATAAACTGGTTCGGGCTCAAGTAATAGCCATGTACCCGATCCTTAAAGATAAAGATGGTGGAATGGTCTCACAAACTGAACATAGTGTAATCGTAACCGATGACGGGTGTGAGATATTTACTTAATTTTTTAAAAATATATAAAAACGAGTCGCTAAATTTTTAAAAGAATTATATGATAAATATGATGGTTTATTCACTACCGTAAAAAAATATAATATCCAAAGAGGTAACGACCAGAGCTTCCTTTTTTAATACACATATGTCCAAAAATTATATAGCTATTAACTATATTCATGGTTCAGACCCCGAATCCAATTTAGGATAGGTGAGAGGTATGAGAAAAATTAAGATCTTTGTGGAGATGACTATAATATCTTGGTTATTATTAGTGAATTTATTTCCGATCGTTGGCACCCCAGTTATTGCAGAGAGTGGGGCACCGGATGTAAATGGCGTAACTACAATTACATGGTATATAAATTCAACGGATGATGTGAGCTATAACAATGATGAGTTTTGGACCAAAGACATCCAGATCAATAGCTCAGGTAAAATGAATTGGGACACAATTACAGCATATATAAATGGAACTGTAAGAATAGAACCTGATGCATTCTTTAATCTTACCGATTGTTTCTTAAACCTTAGCGGGGATTTGGTGATAAACGGTACCGTGAACTTTGATAATGTAATACTAATAATGAACTCGTCGTATGATAATGAATTCAGTATTAATGTTAATACCACGGGAAATTTCAATGTGTTAAATAATTCGAACATCACCGCATATGATACAACTACACCCATTGACGTATTAAAAAAATATCCAGGTAATGAAAGCTGGGGGTATCACTATAATTTCACAGTATATGGGAACATTACAATTAATGACAGTTATGTTAGCTACACATATGGAAACCCAAGTTATGTTGGTGGGATACATCTTTACGAAACTGCTCGGGGAATTATCACAAACTCTACGATCTATGAAAATGAAGTTTGTGCCATATATATAGAAGGCAATACAGGTAATTCGCATATTATTAGAAAAAATCATATTTATAATGCGACTAGTATTGGTATTGCATTATTTAACCATGCAAATGCAACTATTGATGACAATACCATTGAAACATACCTAGCTAATTATGGTTTTGGAATAATATGTATAGATCATTGTGATCCACTGATTATTCGAAATACTATCCGAAACAATCGCTATGATGGAATTTATTTAGAAGATTTCTGTAATGCAACTATCCAAAATAATACAATTAGCAATAATCAACAAGTGGGTATCCATTTCAGAGGTAGAGTTGTTTCAATTTCTCCTAGTGTTATTACAACCATATGTTATCCAAAAATATATGGTAATGATATAATAAATAATTATGAATACGGAATATACGACCTCTCGTGTCCCGCGGAAATCTCTAATAACACGATTTCCCACACCTCAAATAGCTCAGGGATATTCGTGCATAATTTCATTTCGGTCACCGGTGGTTGGGTGGGGTTTGCATGCTGGGGAAATATCTCGGATAATACAATCAAGAATAATGATCATTATGGAATCAATATCTCTTCTGATATTTTCCCTGTACCTTATATCGTAACCATGACAGTAAAAAATAATACCGTAGTGAATAACAACTGGTCAGGCATTCAGGTCATAGGCGGCCGTATCACAGGAACTCAACATTCTCCAATGCCAATCATTACCCTTAATAATATTTCATATAATAATCATTCCGGGATAAAGAATTATGAATCATTGAATTATCAATTACTACAAAATACCATTATCGAGAATAACCAATCTGGAATATTATGCGAATCTAGTTCTAGACCAAGAATCCTTAACAGAAATATCATAAGGCGGAACAAGGGACATGGTATAGAATCAACAGGGTCTAGACCAAATATAAATGATAACAGTATCATAAATAATGACCATAGCGGCGTGTATGTCGAAGGAGGAAGTAATGCTGTAAATATCCAGTCTAATGATATCACTTATAATGCATGGTCTGGTGTGGAAGGTAATTCAACGAGTGTAATGATACGAGATAATAATATTACTAATAATTCACAAAATGGCATCAAATTAACTGGTGGAGCACCAACTATAAGCCAGGATAATATTGCAAATTACAATACTTGGAACGGTTTAGCCTGCTATTCTGATTCTCGCCCACAAATAACCGACTCAAGTTTCAGGTACAATGGAAAAAATGGAATATATTTGGACAACAGCCACCCAACCATCGGCACCGAAAAGAACCTAATCACGAATAACAACCAGCATGGAATTTCATGTGTGGGCGGCACATCGGGCACGGTTAAGGCGGATATATTATCGAATACCTTGGATGGCATATTTACCGCCGATTCCGGAACCAATATCGAGATTCTAAACTCCGATATCTCGAATAATCTTCGTAATGGAGTAAACGCTACTGCAAACTCTAACCCATCTATAACGAACTCTACGATAGCGAGTAACATGAACAACGCATTCTGGTTGGATGGAAGTGCCGATCCAATATCACTTAATACTACTTTTTCAAATAATAGCGTATATTATAAAGATACCGCATCCACACTGACAAAGAAATGGTATCTTAGAATCAGAACACAGACCCCCGCAGGCTTACCATTAACGAATTGTAAAGTCTGGGTGAACAGCAGTACACAGTCACAGGTAATTTGGTCCGGTAAAAGCAATTATCTCGCAGAAGTAAAAGGCCTGAAAATTATAGAATATGTGGAAAAGGATAGCAATAGTGACCATGACGGAACAGACGGTGGTGAACGTATTATGTGGACACCGCATGATATCTCCGGGGATAAACGAGACTACCGTGAGACACACATCACACCAATGCCCGTGATCGATCATTCGCAAACCATAATTCTTAAGCTGGACCCGAACCGTACACCGTTTAAAACAACGAATATTAAACCAACTTCGACGCACAACTCGCATCCAACAATTTCCTGGAACCCGGCAACCGACCCGGACCCAGGGCATGTAGTCGGTTACCAATTGTGGATTGGTTCTAATCTAAATGGGTCTGATGTATTTGAACATAATACACTATTAACTGCTACCCAATTCCCCTTACCAATAGATCTTCCATATGAATCTGATGGAAATAAGACCTATCATATCACGGTAATCTCAAACGATCAGCATGGCGGTGAGAGTTATTCGTACCAGGAATTATTTTTGTTGAACTCGCCACCAACTAAACCAGAAATAAACCTGGCACTTATTGGGACACTTTCTGAGAATTTGATTGGTGCAGAATGTGAAATCACCACCTCCAGCGTGGACCCGGATGGTGACCAGATTAATTATACATATAACTGGTACAAAAATGATAAAGAACAAACAAAGTTGGAGAAAAAAGATACAGATGATATGACAGATACTATTTCGATAAATACCGATGAGATAGAATTTGTAAAGGGTGATGTTTGGGAAGTAAAGGTCTATGCAACCGATGGTTTAAATGCGGGCACGAGTTCCATGAGCGCCATTGTAAATGCAACATTTACAATTGGTAACCTTGGTCCGGAAATTAATAATTATCTCAATGATATTACAATGGACGAAGATACGGAGCTGATAAATGCTATAGATTTAACCGAAGCATTTCTCGACCAGGATCAAATTGCAGGTTTGATTTATAAGAGTACAGTAAGTGATGAAAATCTATCAGTAACAATAAATAAAAATACATATGAAGTTAGCCTCGAACCTGCACCCAATTGGAATGGTGATGTCCAGATTAATTTCACATGCATCGATTCCGAGGGTGAATGGGCTACACAAATAGTGAATGTAAAGGTTCGCTCGATCAATGACGAACCCGAGTTCAAGGAGATTGGTAATACGCCAATAACCTCAGGAATTTTACAATTCGTCGCTGACGATGCAGCTACTGAGGAGGAGTGGTTTAACCTCACCATCATAGCTTCAGACATAGACCTAGAACGTGGAGAGGACGATAATATCTCCTTTGAGGTGAGCAATAAGTCGGTTAAAATAACACAATGGCTAGACAATCCGTTAAAAGCTACA
>CBFDAW010000080.1:0-8618 GCA_965602865.1 uncultured Thermoplasmata archaeon | reverse complement strand
GAATTAACGACGATTAATTACAAATTATAAAAAAAAAATAACAAACATAAAATATTAGATGTTCGATTGGGCAATCAGTTTACGATAATGATGAATAAAAATAATTAATTATTTCGGGGATAAAGAATGGTAAAGAGATCTAAAGGTTTGCGAAGTAAAACTCGACACAAACTCCGCCGGCAACCACGAGACCGTGGGCTATCACCAATCACCAGAAGCCTTCAGAAATTTGAAGAAGGTGAACATGTCAATATAGTGATAGACCCCAGCAAACTTAAGGGTCAACCGCATCCGCGGTTTCATGGGCTAAGCGGAACAGTGCTCAAAATGCAAGGGGAGGCTTATTTACTGAATGTGAAAGTAGGGAATATGGATAAAAAATTGATTATTCGGCCTGAACACCTACGGAAAATTAAGATTTCTTAATTAATATGAGTGTTGGAGAGATTTAATGACTGAAGAAGAAAAAATGGCTACATTGTCGGAAGTTAGGAATTTATTACAAAAAGATGAGAAGGAAGGCAATCTCACTTATGAGAAACGCCTGGCACTTGAGCATGCACAACAATTCACAATTCTAAATGTTACAAAAAGTAAACAACTTATTGCTGAGTTATTAAAGATGGAACGTGTTTCAGAATTCGTAGCGCATAAAATTGCCGAGTTATTACCTCAATATCCCGATGAAGTAAGACCCATATTTGCAAAAGAACGATTTACTTTAGAGGAGAATGAAATTAAGGAAATTATCAAAAATGTTAAAAAATATTTATGACCTTGGTGATAAATAAGTGGGTGTGAATTTTTTGGAAGATCATGCATATATATTAGATTATTTGCCTCAGGGTTTACCTGAAGAACATAGGTTCAAACGTGAACCTATAGCATTTGCTCTGGGTGAATCTGAGTTCAAAATCCTTGAATTGATACCAAAAGAAAATATAAATCTGGAAATTGGGATAAGAGTATATATTGGCAAAGATATGGGATTACGAGATAAAATACTACATGTTAAACGCCGGGTGAGGTTTGAGGACATTACGAATACCGCACAGAATGAGCTATCATATATTATATCCGAGATAGTCAAAGCTAATCAAGATAGATTTGTCAAATTCTTTAATGATGCGCAATCAATTAGCACAAGATTCCATATGTTAGAATTATTACCGGGACTTGGGAAAAAGACCATGTGGGCAATTATATCTGAGCGCAAAAAGGCACCATTTGCCAGTTTTGAAGACATTGCACAACGCGTAGGGGCACTACATCAACCCGATAAACTTATTTGTAAAAGAATCGAACTTGAATTATCGGACACAAACCAGAAATACCACATTTTTGTGACAAAATAAAAAATGCTTCGCAAAAAGAATAATGATTGACGCATTTTTTTATTAAAGAATGGATACCAGGGCATTCATGGCTAGGAGTTAGAATTCCGAGTTAGATGAGTTAACATTCGTAGGAATTCCAAGCTTCGATAATTTGCAAACGCAAATTTTCTCGAGCTAATAATTCTGTGAAACAGAATTATTACCCTTACAACAAAAATAAGAAACCTTCAATAACCCAGCTTATTTTTGTGAGGAGTTCATTTGGTAAGAATCTGAGTATTTGAAGAACGACTCAACTGGTTAGGTTGAAAATGCAATTTTAATATTTTCATACAGTCCATTATAAACAACTATTTGTGACCTAAGGTGCGTATTAAAATGGATTTTACACTATCTGAGGAAGAGAGAGCATTTAGAGAAGAGGTGCGGAACTTCGCAGAAAACGAGATCAAGCCGATTGTGCAAAAGTTTGAACCCAATGAACAGTTCCCCTGGGACACTATCCGTAAGATGGCAAAAATGGGGTTGTTTGGGTTAATATTTCCAAAAAAATACGGCGGCACCGAGAGAGGATACATTTATTATGCAATTGCGGTTGAAGAAATCTCCCGGGTATGTGGTTCCCACGGAATTACAGTAGCATCTCACAATTCATTATGTTCTAATCATATTTATTTAGTAGGTACAGAAGAGCAAAAACTAAAATATCTAACCCCATTAGCAAAAGGTGAGAAATTAGGTGCGTGGGGGCTCACTGAAGCAAATGCAGGTAGTGACGCCGGTGGCACTCAAACCACTGCCGTACTCGATGGAGAGGAATACGTGATCAACGGCGCAAAACAATTCATCACACAAGGTGATGTGGGTGAGATTGCAGTTGTAATCGCATCAACTGATAAAACAAAAAAGCATAAGGGCATCTCAGCTTTTATTATAGAAAAAAATACACCCGGATTTAGAACCGGGCAACATGAACACAAATTAGGTTTAAAGATTAGTGATACTTCCGAACTAATTCTTGAGGATTGCAGAATACCTAAGGAAAACATGCTTGGTGAACTGAATATGGCGTTTCGAGATACTATGAAGGTACTCGATGGCGGTAGGATCAGCATTGGGGCAATGGCGCTTGGACTTGCTCAAGGCGCACTCGATGAATCTCTGAAGTACGTAAAACAGCGCCAACAGTTTGGTAAACCCATCGGAAAGTTCCAGGCGATTCAATGGCAACTTGCCGATATGGCGACAGAGATTGAAGCGGCGCGGTTGTTAATCTACCAAGCGGCATATTTAGCAAATAAAAAGACTGTACGATTCACTAAAGAGTCCGCCATGGCGAAACTTTACGCATCAGAGGTGGGCATGCGCGCGGCACGAACAGCGGTGCAGATCTTAGGTGGTATCGGATATACTAGACGTGCCATTGTTGAACGGATCATGCGTGATGTCAAGTTATGCGAGATCGGAGAGGGTACTTCAGAAATACAAAGACTAGTTATTTCGAGACAGCTGGGGATTTAAATATAAAAATATTGGTTATATAAATTATCTTTACTATTTTTCAAGTTAATGCCCGACCGAAGGTGAAGATTATGGGTGCCAGTAAAATTGAAGAATTTATAAAAGAAAGAGATAAATTGAACGAGATTGTGATGAAATACAGTAAAAAGAATATAAAACGTTTCTATGGACTTGATAATGCAGTATATAAAGATGGAGCCCTTTCAAAAAAGACTAAGGAACTAATTGGACTCGTTGCATCACTTGTATTAAGATGTGATGATTGTATAATGTATCATCTCAATAAGAGTTATGAAGAAGGAGTAAATGATGCTGAGCTCGAAGAAGCACTTGCTATCGGACTTTTGGTGGGTGGATCAATTACCATACCAAATCTCAGGCAAGCACTTGAGTGTTGGGATAATTTGAAAACGGCTAACGATTCAAAAGGCGGTGAAATACACGCAATATAAAATGGAGTTGTTCAATTTCCTTATTAACAAAATAATGAAGCTCGTAAAAAGTACCATAGGTAAAAACGAAAAGCTGCAGAGCATTGTTAAATTACTTGAAAATGATGTGCCTTATTATGATTGGGTTGGGATATATATTGCCAATGCTTCGGCAAAAGAGCTTTGCCTCGGACCATTTACCGGTGAACCCACTGTGCATACTAAAATCCATTTCGGAGAAGGTATCTGCGGTAAGGCAGCAGACAGAAATGAGACAATCATCGTCCAGGATGTTTCTAAGGAGACTAACTATCTCTCATGCAGCCCATTTGTTAAATCCGAGATTGTAGTTCCCATTCGTAATAATAGTAGGATTGTTGGAGAACTTGATATAGATTCAAATACTCTTTCGGCTTTTACAGAGGAGGATCAACGATTTTTAGAGGACGTATGCAATATTGTATCCCAGTTGTTTTGAATTCATTGAAAAGATTAAAGGTTAATAATAAAAGCGTGGTAAACTTGAAAACCGATGAAATTCTTCAAAAGCTGAAATCATTTGGCGATCCCACACGAGTAGAAGGTATGGCACGGTACGGCATCAATCCAAATAATAACTACGGCGTATCAGTCACGACGATACGCGATGCCAGAATGGTTGCATGCCTTATCGACGACCCAAAAAAGGTTACCGAAGAACAAATGGAAAACTGGGTGAAAGACTTTGACTCATGGGATATATGTGACCATTGCTGCGGAACTTTATTTGATAAAACCGGTTTTGCATATCAAAAGATAGTTGAGTGGAGTGCCAGAGAGGAAGAATTTGTTAAACGAGCAGGGTTTGCATTAATTGCATGGCTAGTTTTACACGATAAATTGGCAGAGGATATGAAATTCGAAAAGTTACTTCCGTTAATAAAGAGTCAAGCTACTGATGAGCGAAATTATGTAAAAAAGGCTGTAAACTGGGCGTTACGGCATATAGGAAAACGAAATCTCGCATTGAACAAAAAAGCTTTAAAAACTGCTTTTGAGATTCAAAAAATCGATTCAAAAAGCGCACGATGGATAGCCTCCGACGCTATCCGAGAATTAAAAAGCGATCGTGTCCAAAAGAGGCTGCAAAATAATCATGAAAACGGTAAACATTAATATGCCAGCAAATATATATATACATAAATTATTAAATATCTTAATAATTTAAAAAGTGATCAAATGAAAAAATCGCTTATTTCCGTTCTAAAACACCTTGGTCTCGAAGGTGGAGTAAATGATTTCATTCCGTTATCTTCAGGAGAATTGGCAAGGGATCTTGACATTAGCCAGCAATCTGCATCTAAAAAAATCCTGGAATTACTGGACAACGAATTTATCATCCGTAGACTTGGTGCACGGCGCCAATTAATAAAAATAACTGACAAAGGGTTAAACATCTTGCGTAAAGAATATTCGGATTACCAGCGTTTATTCGAACTTGCGGATTATATAACGATCCGTGGTGTTCTTACCAGTGGTTTGGGGGAAGGTAAATACTATGTGACACAAAAAGGATATATGACCCAATTCAAAAAGAAACTATGGTTCAAGCCATATAAAGGCACTTTGAATATCAAAATTTCGGGGCGCGAGCTTAATAAAATTGAGTTGATCAGAAATCTGGAAGGTATACCCATTCAAGGTTTTGAAGATGCCGGACGAACATTTGGAAAAGGAAAATGTTTTTTATGTGATATCCAGGGTGTCGAGTGTGCTATCATGCTTCCGCACAGGTCGCATTATGAAAATGTTATCGAAATTATATCTCTGCATTATTTAAGGGATAAACTTAAGTTAAAAGACGGTGATGTGGTCGAAATCAGGGTTGCACTCTGAGCAATGGAAGATTTATATATTCATAATAATATCCAAATTTTAATCATTTCTATATTGAGTTAAAAATTTTTTATTCTAACAATTGCACATGCATTGAAAGGTAATTATTAATTATGAACTAGATTTGGTACTTTAAAGGTGTGGTATGTGAAATGACGGTTCAAAAGATATTACAAAAGATCGTAGCAGAAAAACGCAGGGAGTTAACCGAACTTGAAGCAAAAAATATACTCGAAGAATATAAAATTCCCGTTGTAAAAACAAAATTAGCAACCACTGCAGATGAGGCTATTGAGCTGGCGGCATCTTTAAAATATCCAATTGTGCTTAAAATCGCCTCACCGGATATACTCCATAAAATAGACGCGGGTGGCGTTTTAACCTCACTCGAGACGCCTAAAGAGGTAAAAAATGGTTACCGGAAGATCATACAGAACGCAAAGAGGTACAACCCAAGAGCAAGAATACTGGGTGTGACGATCCAGCGGCAGATACCGCGTGGCGTTGAGATCATAGTTGGTGCTTTGAAAGACCCGGTCTTTGGGCCATGTGTGATGTTTGGGATGGGTGGTACCTGGGTGGAAATAATGAATGATGTTTCGTTTAGGTTAGCGCCAACCACCGTTAATGAGGCATTAGAGATGATGACCGAGATTAAAGCTTATCCGTTATTAACTAAATATCGTGGCACTGAAGGTGTGGATTTACAAGGTATTGCAGATATAATCGTTAAAATCTCAAAGCTAATGTCAGAGAACTTAAACATTGCCGAGATCGATGTAAACCCTATCTTTGCCCGTGTAGATAGTGTAATTGCAGTAGATGCACGAATGGTTCTTGAAGAAAATATTTGATTCATTAACAATATGTTATTATATTTTCAAGATTAAATGAGATATAAGATTAATTGCACAATGTGATGCCAATGACATTAAAAATAACTAAATCCAATAAAACAAGCGATAACCTTCGAGAAGATGGTTCGTTCTCTCCTAAAAAACGAATTAAACAAATCTTCGAACCACGAAGTGTAATTCTGGTCGGTTCGAGTAAAATAGTCGAAGAAGTTGGTATGACATCACCTGAGCTATTTCAAAATATCGCTTATAATATGAAGAAATATTTTAGGTTCGATTTCAAAATAGTCGATATTGAAAAAACAAATACCACGCCAAATGCAGATCTGGCGATAATCGTATTACCACCCAAAGAATCGCTTGACTGGGCGGAACTTGTGATGCGGGCGGGAATTCAGGCAATTATTCAGATTACTGGTGGGTTTGATGCAAAGTTCAGAGAACATTATCTGAATCTTGCGATGAAATACCATGTGCGTGTTCTTGGACCCAATACTATAATGGGCGTTGTGAACCCTACACTAGGGTTGAATACTACATTCGAGCCGGACCTAATGCCTGGGAAGGGGAATATCTCCGTTATCTCGCAGAGTGGGGGTGTTGGTGCGGCACTACTTGACTGGGCAACAACATATCGGATAGGTATTGGAAAATTTACATTCATGGGAGATAAGGTGGATATTGACGATATAAATGTTCTTGAGTATTTAGCAAATGATCCGGATACAAAAGTGATCGCAATATATATGGAGGGTTTGAAGGCGGGTCGCAGATTTGTGGAAATCGCCAAAAATATTATTAAAAAGAATAAATCAATTCTGGTCCTAAAAGGTGGTATCACCCAGGAATCTGCACGACGGGCAATGTCCCATACATCGTCTATAGCAGGGTCGGACAATATCTTTAATGCAGCATTCAAAGAGGCGGGGATAATACGAGTAAGAGATATTGAAGAATTATTCAATTCCGCACTTGCACTGGCTAAACAGCCGCCAATGAAAGGAAAGCATGTAGCGGTAGTAAGTAACGTTGGTGGTCCGGCAATACTTGCCGCCGATGCGATCGTTAGGGAAGGATTGGAACTGGCTCATTTGACTGAAAATACCAAACGCACCATAACCAACCGTTACCCGGGGGTGGATGTAATGAATCCCATTGATATAATCGCCGATGCACGGACACTACGGTTCAAGTTCATCCTAAAGCAAGTGTTAATGGACCCGAATGTAGATGGTGTGATGATTATTAATATGCTGAAATCCTGTTTTTTTAAACCTGAGGATGCAAAAGTGCTCCCAAAAATCGCCGAAGAATTCAAAAAACCGGTTGTAGATGTACCCGTGGGTGCGGAAGATTTTCAACTGGTGACCGATATTTTAATAGATACACCAATACCAACCTATGACCTACCGGACAAAGCTGCAAAGGCGTTAAAGGTTTTATATGAATACAATAAAATTCTCAAAACTTATAACCATACAAAATGAGATAAAAATAAAGGATTCAATCTTTTACATTCATATAGACAATATTCCTATTTGTAAGAATATATAATACTGTAAAGATTGAAAGTCCAATAAGTATTAATCCAATAGGCATACACAATAATAGATTATAATCCGCAATAAATACCAAAGCTTCGCTCGTGATTAGAAATAAAATGATCAACCCCACTGCAATTGCCATATGATTATAGGTCTCTTTGGTAAGTTGAAATTTTCCATACCTTATTTTTTCAATTATTACTTTATTGATCTTTGGAAGTCCAAAGATGAATATAAATACAATTCCGATCCCAATTAAGATATATTCCAAATAAACCCCAACTTGGTCGGGAAGATAATAAAAGAGAGCTATCGACCCGTTATTGAAAAAATGCACTATAAAAGGAATCCATATACAATTTCGTTTAAGGAAATAATATGTAACCACCATCCAGGTCGGAATATTTATCATTAAGATTACCAAAATAGCGGGGATTTTGAAACCATCTTCAAAATGCCACATTGGCACATGTTTGGCAATGAACCAGGTTGAAGTGATTACTGCTACCCATAATATGGGTAACCGGCGGGCAAGTAGTGTAGAGGCGTTCAGACGGTAAACCGTTTCTTCGAAGATAGGGGCAATTATTACTGCGGAAAAAATAAAATAAATATCGATTTGTTGCGGTCCGCCTTCGAAGGAAACACCTATGTAGTTAAAAATGGTAACTGCCAGAAATTCTAGGGCAATGAATATGAATATCAATTTCATGGTCAAAATCAAATTGCTACTCAAATTCTCGGTACTAATTCCATAATCCTTTAATGTGGGTTTGTCCAGGTTTTGCCTGATAAAGAGCATTAATACCAAGGTAAGTACACAAAGCGCAATACTTGCAATCACTTCTGCCAATTTTACGCTAACATTATTAAATGGCATGCCAATAAATCCCGAGATAGTATATGGCAACCAAAAAACAGTGATACTTACAAGAAAGATCAGAATGATCGATAATTCTGACATTTTTTTAGTAATAATCGGTTTATAATAATAAGGAACAGGGTAAGGCGAATATGGCGGATATGGTGGATAGGGATGAGGGTAAGGATAAG
>CBFDAW010000079.1:0-8667 GCA_965602865.1 uncultured Thermoplasmata archaeon | reverse complement strand
CATAAAAAACGACACCGATTACCTGATGGATGGTACTCTTAACCGAAAGGGCATGGAGGTGGAACAATCAATATAAAACATGGGATCTGGATGTTCTAAATCACCAAAAGAAAAAAAGTAACAAAGAAAGAACGTAATATAATCATTAATAAAGAGATTATAATAACTTGCCGATCCCCTCGTCAGCCTGCGGTGGACAATGGGTAACGTATTAACATCACATCTTCGCTGGCGATGGCCCCATGTCACGGATTTTATCCACAAACTCAACCATATAACTGGCAAATTTAGCGCCTTCGGCTGCACTTATCCAGACCGATCCGAGGCGTTCGGACCCAAGACCTAATAACTCCATTAATCGCGTAGTCATTTCTAGCCTTTTTTGTGCCTTTTCATTCCCGGAAATGTAATGACACTCACCAAGCTTACAGCCGGAGACTATAACGCCATCGGCACCATTCTCGAAAGCGCGCATTATGAAATCCGGTTCAATTCTACCGGAGCACATGAAGCGTATGACACGGACACAGGCGGGGTAGTGAAATCGATTTACACCTGCTAGATCAGCCGAGGTATAACTGCACCAATTACAACTAAATGCTAACACTATCGGTTCAAAATCTGTTTTCGAGTTTGCAGCGGTAGCTACTGGGGGTGTTTGCTCGGCTGCTGCTCGATCTGGTGTGGTTGGCGCTTGTGTATTAGCTTCAGCAGAGCTCATGCCGCCCCACCCCTGATCGCTGCTTCGATGAGTGGTATGATCTGTTCGCGTTTATAATGCCTAATCGTAATTGCTTTATTACAGCAGCCCGCCGAGCATGCACCGCAACCGTGACATTTTAATGGATCTACGGATGATACTAATTTGCCATCTTCTGTCTTTCTCAACTTAGCAGCCTCAAACTCACAGCCTTCTTCACATTTACCACAGCCGATGCATTTCTTTTCGTCCACAACTGCAATTTTTCCTTCGATCGTTGTTCTTTGCTTTCTAAGCAATATAATTGCATTATTAGCCGCCAAGCGTGCATCCTCGATTGAATATCTAATCCCCTTTGGTCCCTGGACGCAGCCCGCAAGAAATACTCCGCGGCGCTCCTCGGGCGTCAACATTGGGTTAAAATATTTAATGAACCCGTCAACATCGAGTGGTAAATGTAGCATTTCAGCTAGTTTAGTACTTGCTTTCCGCGCTTCCTGACCGACCGATAATATTACCAGATCACTTTCGATCTCTATCGGGTTACCCAAATCCAGATCGGTACTTTTTAAAACAACTTTCTCATCCACTCTCCGTACTTCAGCCACACGACCGCGGATAAATTTAACGCCCATCTTTTTTGCTTCGTCGTAGAACTCTTCAAAACCGCGATATGGTCCGCGGAGGTCTATGTAATGGATATATACCTCGGTATCCGGGTACCGTTTCTTAATCTCTGTTGCCTGACCAATGGCATAAGTGCAACATACCAGTGAGCAATGCGGATTCCCCTTAACCTCATCACGTGAACCCACGCATTGAATGAAATTTACGATTTTTGGAATCTTACCATCGGATGGTCGTTGTAGAACGCCACTGCCCTTGCGTTGGTCCACAATCATGCGCTCCAGTTCAATGGAGGTTATTACATCGGCGTCCCGATAATTATATTCGGTTATTTTAATCGGGTCGAAGATCTTTGAGCCCGTTGCAAGAATGATTACGCCTACATTGAGCTCACGCACACCCTCCGGTGTTTTAACTGTAACCACACGGCCACCGATACCGCCTTTTATATCTTCAACTTCAGAGGACATTAGTATCTCTAGGTTTGGATTACGTGTTACATCTTCAAGTTTTGGCGTTAAGACGCATGTCTTACATGACTGGATACAGCAAATCCCGCAGTTATGCGTGGGAAAAGTCATGCTTAATTCATAGGTCCGGCCGCCAAGTTTTTCGGTTTTTTCTACCAAATACGTTTTAAAACCGGCATTTGCAATGTCCGAGGCTGCCTGAAGACCCGCAACACCACCGCCGATTACCAATGCCGATTGTTTAATTTCTACGTCCACATCTTCCAAAGGCTCAAGATTTACTGCACGGGCAATACTACTTGCAATAATGATTTTGGCTTTTTTAGTTGCTTCATCTTTATCATCCAAGATCCATGCACACTGTTCGCGAATGTTTGCCTGTTCGTACAGATACTTGTTTATCCCGGCATCTTCCACTGCGGACCGGATAATTGACTCATAGATTTTCGGTGTGCATGCGGCAACCAAAACGTAATCGAAATCGCCTTCTTTGCATTCGTTCAATAGAAATTCCTGACCAGTACTCGAACAAATCGCTTCATGTGTTTTCACAACACTTACATATGGCTCATTTTTAATAAAATCCAATAGAGATTCCATATCTATCTTATCACTGATTTCGCCCCTGCACTCGCAAACAAATACACCCAATTTTTTTTGTTTTCTGGAAATTGTTTCTTTGGTTTCAGGTTCAGTCATACGCCGATACCCCCCAGGAACCTATTTGGATCAGAATTTCCACGATGATATCAACCAGGTTTGGAAATCTTACAATGATTGAATTTTAGGCTAATTTTTCAATATCATATCAATGGAATGGTATTTGAATGTTGTGGCTTTTTGGTGATTTGAATTAATTCAGACAATAACAATGGATAACTAATTGTAATCATCCCAACTTTTTACCTGCAAATCCTTGAAGGGAACTCTATAAATCGCATCTACGAATCGTTTTGCCAGTTGTAGATTGGTAATCAAGGGTACATTAAAGTCAATAGCTTTCCTTCTTATGAGATAATCATTATCAAGCTCTTCTTTTTCTATATTTTTCGGGATATTAATTACAAGATCGATTTTACCATCGGCAATATAAGTAAGTGTATTTGGCTCTTTATTTTCTAATGGCCAATGGAGAATATTGGCTCCAATTCCATTTGCTTTCATAAAATTTGCGGTGCCTTTTGTAGCATAGAACCTATAGCCTAACTTCGTAAGGAGCCTAGCACTAGTCATAAACTCTGCCTTGCTATCGATAGGCCCTGTCGAGATCAGAATATTTTTTTTCGGTAGCTTGAAACCGACGGAGATCAGGCTTTTTAAAAATGCCTCATTGAAATCGTCGCCCAGACATGCAACCTCGCCGGTGGATACCATCTCTACACCTAGGACCGGGTCCGAGCCTTTTAAGCGCGTGAACGAGAACTTTGGGGCTTTAACACCCACATAATCCAGATCAAACGACGATTTATCCAATCTGGGTAATTGTTTACCCATAATGATCTTAATAGCTAAATCAACAAAGTTAATCTTAAAAACTTTAGAAACAAACGGGAAACTTCTAGATGCACGTAAATTACACTCAATAACTTTCACATCATTGTCTTTGGCGATAAATTGTATGTTAAACGGTCCGGTAATCATTAACGACATGGCGATTTTTCTGGCAATTACCTTGATTCTCCTCATGGTTTCCAAATACGTCCTTTGGGGCGGTAGCACCATGGTAGCGTCCCCGGAATGGACCCCCGCATTTTCAACATGTTCGGAAATTGCATAACAATATAGATCACCTTGGTTAGCCACTGCATCGATTTCGATCTCTTTACCACCCATTATGAATTTACTAATTACCACTGGATGTTCAGAACTAACCTCGGAGGCTTTTTTCAGATATTCCTTTAATTCATTTTTACTCAATGCTATGCTCATCGCCGCACCGCTAAGGACATAACTCGGCCTGATTAGAACAGGGTACCCCACCCTATCGGCAAATTTCTCAGCCTCATTCATACTGGTTAATTCTTCCCATTGTGGTTGGTCGACGCCCAGGTTATCCAATAATTGAGAAAATTTGTGCCTATTCTCCGCACCATCAATATCGATCGGGGAGGTTCCTAAGATTCGGATGCCGGTATTATGTAATGGTAAAGCTAAATTATTCGGTATTTGTCCCCCCATGGAAATTACAACTCCTAGTGGATTCTCCTTTTCACAGATATCCAATACCCTTTCAAAGGTGAGTTCTTCAAAATATAATTTATCGCAAATATCATAATCGGTACTAACAGTCTCAGGATTACAGTTTATCATTATGGTTGAATAATCCAAATTTCTCAATGTAGAGACCGAATTCACACAACACCAATCAAATTCAACCGAGGAACCGATCCTATATGCACCACCACCCAATACCACCACCTGGTTTTTTTCTTTGAAATCCAGATCATCCTTGAACGCATTATAAGTTAGATATAAGTAATTGGTTTTGGCGGGGTATTCAGCCGCCAGGGTATCAATTTGTTTTACATATGGGACTATGCCCGCTTTTTTTCTTCGGGCCCTTACATCGGGGTCGGTACTGCCGATTAATACTGCAATTTGTAGATCGGAAAAGCCTTTTTCTTTTGCCTCTTTTAATAAGGTCTGGGGAATGTTTTTAAGCTTATATCCTCTCAATTCTTTCTCAATATCCGTAATATTTTTCATTTTATTCAAAAACCATGGGTTTATCTTTGAAAGTTTGTTTATTTTTTCAATAGAATATTTTTTTCTTATTGCTTCAACAATGGCAAACATCCTTCTATCGGTTGGTTCTTTGAGTTCCTTATCGAGGTTATCGAATTTCAGGTCGTTACACACTAGACCATTCATTTGGACATCCAACATACGTATTGCTTTTTGAATCACTTCCTCAAAGCACCGGCCAATCGCCATTACTTCCCCGACTGATTTCATTTCCGAACCAATTATCCGACTGACTTTACTGAACTTCTGCAAATCCCATCGCGGGTACTTCAGTACAATATAATCCAGAGCCGGTTCAAAGCACGATGAGGTCTCTTTGGTTATTATGTTCTCCACCTCGGTCAAACTATAACCTAAGGCTAACTTGGTTGCAATAAATGCCAATGGGTAACCGGTTGCTTTGGAGGCAAGGGCTGAGCTCCGGCTTAGTCTGGCATTAACCTCAATGATCCTGTAATCCTCAGATCCCGGATCGAATGCAAATTGTATGTTGCACTCACCAATGATCCCCAGGTGCCGGATAACCTTTATGGATAACGCTCGTAATTTAAAATTTTCAGAAGCGGTTAAAGTTTGCACCGGAGCAACTACTATACTCTCACCGGTATGAATCCCCATGGGGTCAACATTCTCCATGGAGCACACCACGATACAGTTATTAAACCGATCCCTGACCACTTCGTACTCCAGCTCCTTCCAGCCTTCGAGATATTCCTCTATTAAAATTTGTTTCGTGAAAGAGAACGCCTTTTTTATGATCTCGACTAACTCCTTTTTGTTATAAGCGACCCCCGAGCCTAAACCACCTAAAGCATATGCCACACGACACATGACCGGGTAACCGATCTTGTCTGCCACTTTTACTGCTTCGGTAACATTAACTACTGCTTTACTGACCGGAACCTTAAGACCGAGTTCTTTGATCTTTGTAACAAAACGCTCTCTATCTTCGGTGTCCAAAATAGATTCAATGGGTGATCCCAGGATCTCTAATCCATGCTTCTTAAAGACTCCTTTTTTAGCAAGTTCGATGCCAACATTTAAGGCGGTTTGGCCGCCAAAACCAAGTAAAACACCGTCCGGCTTTTCCTTTTCGATCACCTTTTTTACAAAATGCGCATCAATGGGTAAAAAATAAACTTTATCCGCCAAATAATCTGATGTTTGGATAGTGGCGATATTTGGATTTATTAAAATTGTTTTAATTCCCTTTTCCTTTAAGGCTTTTATTGATTGACTACCCGAATAATCAAATTCACCGGCTTGACCTATCCGTATTGCCCCGGAACCCAGAATTAAGATTTTTTTAAACTTTTTGATCATTCCATCGCCCTCAAAAATAAATCGAATAAGAATTCAGTATCATCCGGTCCCGGAGACGCTTCCGGATGGAACTGTGTCCCAAAAAATGGTTTTGAAATGTGAATAATGCCTTCGTTCGTATTATCGTTATTATTAAAGAACCACTCGCGCCAGTCTTCGGGTAATGAGTCAGAATCGATCGCATAACCATGGTTTTGTGGAGTGATGTAGCATCTTTTCGTGCCCATTTCCATGCAGGGTTGGTTTTGGCTCCGATGTCCAAATTTCAGTTTATAAGTCTCCGCCCCCGCCGCAAGCCCCAAGATCTGAGAACCAAGACAAATACCCAGGATGGGAATATTCTTCGTCATAGCCTTCGTTATATGCTTTATTGTATCTTTGCACTTTTTCGGGTCCCCGGGACCGTTCGAGATTACGATCCCAGCGGCTTCTTCAATAATATCTTTTTCTAAAAAATCAAAATCCCAGGGACACCTGATTACTGTTAAATCTCTTCTGAGAAAAGCTCGGATTATACTATTTTTTACGCCGCAGTCGATGACTATTACTTTCTTCTTACCTTTTTTGTAAATAATTGGTTCTTTAATACTGACCTCCGCGACCAAGTTCCTTTTATTGGGGTCCTCAAGTCTTAGTTTTTGATCTTTTTCGTTATCATGATCATAGATGATCTTTCCCAGCATAGTTCCGTTGATCCGTAACTTTTTGGTAAGCTCTCTGGTGTCTATGCCATATATACCCGGAATATCTTGATCTTTTAACCATTCATGTAAAGATCTCTTTGCATTCCAATGAGAATACGCTTCCGAATAATTGACTATGATCAAACCTTGAACTTGTATCTTTTCAGATTCAAAATATTTTGTCAGGTTATCCTCCTTTTCATCCCCCGGAACACCATAATTGCCAATTAAAGGATATGTCAGCACCAGAATCTGTCCCCTATATGACGGGTCCGTTAAGCTTTCCGGGTAACCAACCATCCCCGTGTTAAACACAACCTCACCGGCTACGGCTTTTTTGGAACCAAAGGAATATCCAGGAAAAATAGAGCGATCTTGTAGAACGAGTTTAGCCGGCTGATCCTTGAACTCCATATTAGAAAATCCCCTCATTTTTGCGATGGTTCTCTTTTTTTTTAATTCGATTTTCCGTACCCTAATGTTTAATCTAATATATTTTATTTCGCCGATGATTGGTGTCACATCGATTAAATTCAATACCTTCTTTTGGGGCAGCTTTATTTAAGAATCCCTTGTGGAGCTTAGCTTTAATTTTAAAATCGTCTTTTGCATAAATATATATATATAATATGATTAATATCGCTATCGATCTTTAATAATACGAAAGTTAAGAGAGATGTTATAAAGTCACTCCTTATTCTTTGTGTTATTTCAGTGGAGGACTTCAAATGGAAGGAAAAGTAAAATGGTTCAATAGCAAGAAAGGATACGGTTTCATCAATGGTGATGATAGCGAAGATTATTTTGTTCATCATACCTCACTACCTAAGGGTATATTTATCCGTGAAAATGACCGTGTATCCTTTGATGTGGTCGAAACCGAGCGGGGGAAACAAGCACAAAATGTAAAGATGCTCGAAAGTTCACCACCGGAAGAATAATAGGGAACTTTTATTTCAGTTTTTCGAATAAATGGCTTAGTAATTGCAGGCAACAGTCGACGCCAGATGTGCACTAACTAAATCATACCTACCTTGACCTGCTTACTTTTCTAATACCAATTAATGTTATCGAATAATCTCAACAAAATATTTTCAAATCATGGTTCTAATCATTCTCAACAAGCAGTTCTTCTTTAATTACCGACTCACGCTTCTTGAACGCGGATAGAAACACTTCACGCAATTCGTTTTCGTTCTTAGCCTCTTTCCAGGCGGATTCAAAATCTAATTCTTCCTCAATTTCCACCATCCACATCAAGGAATGAAGGTAAAAGTTCTGTTTATCCGGTGAAGAAACTATTATGAACGCAGCATGCACCGGGGGAGAGGTGCGTGAAAATATTGCACCCTTTTTGGTCCTGATTAAGGCGATTTCGAATTTATTGCGTCCTTTAATGTGAAACGAAATTACCGCAAATCCGGGTCTCACCATAATGTTCGAATCGGTTTCACGTTTCATTAACCGTTTATAGAGCTCTTTCTCGCTCAATTTCAGTCGTTTAGCCAGCGGTTGTGCAACTTTTTCGGCGAATTGTTCTGGCGGGACAAAATATTTTAGGTCTAATACCACACAATTCTTTATTTTATCTTCAAATCGTGCTTGTATGATATCGTCTCTGTCTATCAATATTTCCCGCAACTCTTCATCTAATAGGTGGTCGGTAGATTTAATCCCGGTTACACGTTCGGCGACATGCAATAGTGCATACTCACGTTTTATCTTACCATGGGCATAAATGAAATACCAACTTAAACCGCAGAGGATGAAAATACCAACAAACATAAGTGGAATAGTCCCCATCTCAAAAATAAGAAAACTGTAGCCCACAATACCAAATATTTGGATCCATGGATAGAACGGAGCTTTAAATTTTGGGCGATAATGCCTGATATTGCTTTCACGCATGAAAATCAGTGCTAGGTTTGCCAATATAAACAACATTAGTTTTAATGTAGACGCGGTTTTGATGAAATCTTCCAGGTCCAGGAACAGGATAATAACGATCATGAACCCTGATGTGAAAATTATTGAAACCCAGGGCGTTCCGGATTTAGAGACCTTAGCAAAAGCACCTGGTAATAGCTCATCTTTACCCATGGCCATCGGATCTCGTGAG
>CBFDAW010000078.1:0-8687 GCA_965602865.1 uncultured Thermoplasmata archaeon | reverse complement strand
TTGAATAAATTCAAAAATCAAATTGAAAATTTAACATTTAAAGTTTACATTTTCCAATAGGCTGAACAAATTACAATTGATCTATAATGATCCTTGCTTTTTTAATACCATCCCACCAATAACCCTAAATGCCTTTTCTACATTCTCACCCGTCTTTGCACTTGTTATATAATATGGTGCATCGAATGCTTGTGCAATATCGCTTAATTCCTTTTCACCAAATTTAATCAGTTTAGTTAAATCATTCTTATTCGCAATAAATATTAATGGCATATCTTCGGTAAGATTAAATAACTCCGTAGTCAAATCTACCAAAATATCTAGAGTATGTTTACGTGTTAAATCACAGACCATGATCGCACCTTTTGCATTAAGAAACGCCTGCTCAGGGAATAATTTATAACTTGTTTGGCCCATGATATCCCAGATCATAAGAGTTAAATCAATCTCGGAACCATCTTTTTTCTGGTATACCAATTTCTTACTGGAGACTTTGAAACCCATGGTCATAAGGTATTTATCGGTAAATTCATCTAAAACAAACCTTCGAACTAATGAAGTTTTACCGACTGCTGGATAACCCACTAGGATTATTTTAAATTTGAATAGTGATCCTTTTGGCATCTTTTCCTCTTCATTAATTAATATCTTTTTCTATTATTTTGAAATTTATTATTAGATACTTTAATTATTAATTTTATGGTAAATAATGTTAACATATTATTACTTCTTTAATATAATAATTATTTCTTTCTTGAAACAAATATAGATCTTATAATCTTTTTCCCATTTTTTATTATGTTTAAATCTCCGTCCCATTTAAAAAGGACTTTATCGTATTTAGTTTCGATTGTTTGTAATGCCTTACTACTTTTCGAATATAGCGAAATTCCTGACCTGCCAGTAAATACCGTCGCAAGAAATGTGTGCTTTCCCTTTTCTATCAATATATTTCTTTCGTGCATTTGGATCTCTTTTACACCCTCTTTTTTACTATCCTTTCCTTCTGTTTCAAAAACATCCTTTGTGAAATCAAGAATACCAGTCAACATACCGCTAACTATATCTTTATCAATTTTAATATTCTTTTTACTTGCTTTTATATGGGAAATCAATATGCCACCATTATATATCCAAAATACTTCTTCTACTTTGTAATCACCCATGTATTTTCGGTAGCCCACATAGCTCATCAAAGAAATTATTATAATTATTACTAAAACCAGTAACCATAAAATCGACATCAAGAATCCTATTTCTACTGTTGGTTTTGAATCTTCTTCTAAAAATTCAACTATAATATTTCCCGAAGTTTCCGAAAGACCATCACTGACGATTATAGTTAAGTTCTCAATTACTGGTGCGTTGGAATATATCACTAATTCTCTACCATTAACTACCACATCCAGTTTATTTGCTTTGACACTAATTGTTAATTCTGTTAGGTTATTGTCAACATCTTTAATGTACTGTGTCAAATCAATTTTAAAAAGCTGTTTTGCCACACCTTGTTGACTGGGTATTGATTGGATAACTGGCGCGTCATTCACTGGGATAACAGTGACTTTAATTACGCTTTCCACAAACGCAAATGTGGGGTCCGTTGCCCTAAAAGTAACGACTTCTATACCGTACCAGTCAGGGGTGGCTGAAAAGTCTACTGCACCATCTGAACTTATGGTTATATTTACATTTTTATGGCCATATGAGAAAAATAATTTATTACTATCTTTATCAGTGAAATAATCGTTTAAATTGAATAGGTTCTTCACTATCTCATCTTCATAAAACGATACATCTGGTATTTCCCTAATGATATCAGGCGGCCAGTTATCAGTTACCTTTACCTTCACATTTTGTGAACCAATATCTATGCCATCAGAGACCGTAAGTATGACGGGTATCTCTAGACCGAGCAGCGACTCAGGGTAGTTCATAATAATTCTCAATGGGTTCATTGGATCGGTGCGAATGTGTATATCTTGTAATATTAGAAACAAATCTTTAGTATCATTATCTTTGTCCGAGACATATGGTGTGAGGTCGAAACTGTAGTCTGCATCATAATGGACAATGAATGTGTCTGGTGCTCCAGCAATCTCCGGCGGGTCGTTAACTGAAATTACGGTTACAAATATGGTATCTTCAGCAATGGCTCCAATGGGATCCCGGGCCCTAAATGTTATCGTATCTAAACCGTTCCACTCCGAAAGCGAGGAGATGTCCACGGAATGATCATCATTGATCGTAACAGTAACATGGGTTTCGCCAAATGAATAAAATAAGCTATCTCTATCTGGATCATCGAAATAATCATCCAAATTGAACACATTTATTTTTGTTTCACCTTCAGATAATAACACATTAGGCAGCTTCTTTATTAGCCTTGGTGTATAATCGTCTGTTACATTGATTTGAATAGTGTCACCATCGCTTTCGGTCCCGTCATGGACGAATAAATTCACGAATATCAACTTATTTTGAAAACTCTCTGGGTAGGTATATGTGACCTTGAATCCATCTACTTCAATATGTTCATCCCCAGTAGTGTTATCTTCACTACTTATTCCATCAATGTTTTCTTGGTACAATATTTCCAGCTGCTCTTTTGGTGTATCAATATCGTAAATATATGGTTCATAATCAAATGTGTAGGGATCGGAATAATGTATAATTAGATCAGGTGCGCTTGAAAATACTGGTTTATCATTTACCGGTGTGATGTTTATCCATAACGGCTGGTTTGCGGTGTGCCCATCACTATCTACTAACCATAATTTAACTAAACTGTCTCCATATAGATCAGGCAGCGGAGTAATAGTTATCATATCGTTATCACTATACTCGCCTGAAATAATGTATAATGATTCGTTTTTACCAGTGATATACCATTTCAGATTTGTCCCAGAGTCTTGATAATCGTACTCGTAAGGTGTTAATGTGATAGTGTATGGTGGATTATCTTCTTTCAATTCGATATTTTGCACAGGTCTTTTTATCTTAGGTGCAAAGAAACCGCCAGTATATACTTTAGTACTGATAGAATTACCGACTTCTTGCGGGAATGCCTGACCATTAATACCTTTATATTCCAACATGGCATAATTAGAAATCATCGAATTATTAATGGCAAATTCATCAATAATTGTATGTAAGGTAATAATAGGTAATTCACTGATTGAAAACGCAGTACCAAGGTTCCAGGTGACTGTTTTATCTTTAAGAATTGGTAGTGGTTTCGCATCCACATAATCTAATTCATCGGGTAATACATCAGTAATTGTGATATCCTTAACTCCTTCTAACCAACTTGCATTCATGGTAGGTGAAATTGTATATGTTAATATGCTCCCTGGTGTAGCAATAGGCTTGTCCACTGATTTGGATATGTCCATTACTCTCTGGACAACTGTGATATTTTCGTAAGCTCTATCAATTAAATAATCGTCGTCAGTTACTGTTAGGATTACCTTGTAATTACCCTCTTTCGTGTAAGTATGTTGTGTGATTACCTTGCCTTTAAATGTCCCCTCGCCCAAATCCCAGACATAACTAACGATATTGCCGTCTGGGTCGTACGAGGATGAAGCGTTAAAAATGATAGTTTCACCAACACCAATTACAGTTTTACTAGCCTTAAACTGCGCCACTGGTGAGGATATACTGTTAGATTTGAAATAGATATGAACATAATTATGCCCTGGTGGTACCTCAGTGAAAACTATACCATTATTATTATATGTATAATTAATCCCAGCTAGCCACCACTCCTGACCATTTACTGTCACATTATATGGTGTTGGTGTATCAATAAACGCCAGTTCAGTTATCATCTGTGGTGTATAGACATATACCTGAAAATAATCTCTATCAATAAAATAGGTTTTATAGTAATTACTGTCCAGGTCTGGGTCACGTTTGAATACTTCCTCGGATTTATCCTCGTACATCTCACGACAGTAAATCTTGAGCACTTTTATGTTGGTACATTCGACTTCTAATGAATTAGTACTAGTCGTATATTTGACATGAATGCGGCCGTCTGATGAGGTATCGTATCTCTCCACATAATAATGTCCTTGTTTGCCGTCAGTTGGAAATGTTAGATTATACTCATAACTGTCATCCATATCATTAATATCCATAATATCCTGCGCGATAAACGGTAGTTGTGACAATATGATGAATACGATCCACAGTGTGCCTAGAATCATCAATAGCGACCGATTATTTAACCGTTTTTTATTTTTTTCTTTACACAAACTCTGCTTGTTAGATTTCATATCAGATTTTGTTGAAGTTAGGGGTTTTTCTTTATTCACTTAACCACCCCGTTTTTATTTTTTCGCTTTAAAACCAAAAAATATCGTTTTCTAATTATAGCGATAAGAATTAGAATGAAAAATAATGGATTTCCAATTGTCGGAAACTCAGGTATAGTAGCACCTACATGATAAGACATCACGTAAGTTTTCCCTGCACTAAGCTGGGTGTTATTATCAAAATCCGGTGCGCCTATTATCACCTCATTCCAGCCGTCGTTATTCACATCACCCGCCCTGGAGACTGACCAACCGAAATGGTCGTCGGCTTTTTCACCATAAGATACATTATCAGCCTCTGCCACCGTTTTATCTGTCATTGACGGGTTGCCATAGAATACATAGATTGCACCGGCATTATTTCTTTTACCATCATCTGAATCATTATATGGGGCGCCAATTATCACATCATCATAACCATCGTTATTTATATTACCAGCTCTAGAAACAGAATAACCGAACTGATCGCCGTTAGCGCCTCCTGTCATCATTACATCTAGATTAGCCCCGAGCCAGACTACTTCGTCAACAAATTCGATATGTGCATCCTCTCCGTCACGCTGCTGAAAGATGATGGTATCCAATGTTGCAAAGTTGTTGATATACCCTGCACCTTGAACATATAGAAAATCATCTATGTAAATATCATAAGTATCGGTTGTGCAGTCGAACACGATTCTAAAATTATACCAACTATTCGCGGTGTAGGAATGAATGTTCTCGCGAGTGAAACCACCGGTACCATCACCATCGTAATATGTAATCTGGCCGTTTGGCGTCAAGATAGCTCCAAAAGCCACTTGGCATGCAATGTTAGCACTAGCTGTGCCACCACTCCCAATCTTGATTGAAAATTTTTCATAGTCTGTATGAGACGATCGCGCGAAAAACTCCAAGACACCCTGCGAAACTTGAGTAACGGTCTTGTAAAGTTTAGCATAGTTTGTACCAGCACTGTTCGTGAAATTGATGCTCTTGCCACTCGAACCATAATATACGGTGTCATTAACCTTAGCATGAGTGTTCCCTGACGAGCCATCCCAGGTCCATCCACGAGGGGTGCTCCCCGTGGTTTCATTGTCTAAGCATTGGAGGTTACCATATTTTATGTACGCTTTACCCTGTGCTATACCAGAGGTGTCAGGTGCGCCTATTAATATATCACTCAAATTGTCGTTGTTCACATCCCCCGCATCCGATACCGACCACCCAAAGTCCCTCGTACCTGTTGGTGTCAGCATCGCCTTTCCCGTCTTCGTTTTGACCTCGATCCATACGTAATCGAAATAGACAGTATCTCCCGGGTTTTTGGTATCGCCACTTGTTAATTCCACATCGAGTGTTTGAATCTCAGTTAAGGTGTCGACACCGAGATCAAAGAGATCGAATCCCTGTGGTGTCACTTCCGTCGTACTCTCTGAGACAAGTATGTGTGTGTCGGAAAGTGATTGCCCGTCTAGGGCCCATCTGATGTAAGTCGTACCGGGGTTGGGATAACCGGCATCGGTGTAGTATTGTACAAAAAGTTTGGCCCCACACACTGCCTGGCTTATACCAGCAATATTGAAAGAATCGATGAACATGACCTTGTCCTTAGCAACATCGTAATATGTATCATCATCGCTATCCAGATCGGCAGTGTTAGCCTCGTTGGTGGTGTCAAGCGTCGAATGTTGTGTGGCTGCCTTGGACAGATTGAAGGTGAATAAGGCCGGACCACCAAAGTATATGTACGATTTGTTCTCACCGTATGCTCCCACGATCACATCGTCATAATTATCCCCATTCATGTCCCCCGCAGAGGACACCGAATGTCCGAACTTTGAGTCGTCTGCATTTCCGTACAAGAAGACATCTGCATCATCTGCGCTTCCAGGGAGTATATCATTTCCAAAGAAGATATAAGCCCGACCCCGTGATGTGCCGTATTCGGGAGCGCCTACGATGACATCTTCCTTTGAGTCTTCAGTTTTTTCTCCGGAGCTGATTGTAATGAAACTGTTGTTCATGGAAAGGTATTGGGCCTTGATCCAGTCCCCGCTCCGTGCAACATTCGAGATGCGGACCTCATCTATACTCCCATTCCACCCGGTTTCGGTAACATCATCATCCTTTGTTGCTTTACCAATTATCAGTGTCTGCAGATCCTCAATAGGAGCATTCCGCCCAGCATCGTAATACGAAGGTGTGTCAAGCGACCCATTGACATACAACTTGATCACATTGCCTCCGCTCCAAGTAAAAGCAAGATATTGCCAGACCTTGCTCTGGAGATACGATGAACTTTCAATACGCTGCTCACCATTGCTTGCCCTAATTGCGATCTTGATGCATTCTGGAGGATTCGGTGATTCGAAACCCACTGCATCGTACCTGAAGCTGAATGGCCCCTCAAAACCATCCGGCGGATTTTTCCCATTTATGAAACCAGATTCTGTGGGTACCTCATTCGATTTCACCCACAGCTCCACAGTTACTCCGCCCAGCCCATTGATGTAGTTCTCTCCGTCGGCGTCTTCTAGATAATCACCTTCTCCGTCGAAATCTTGGGCCCATCCGATCTTTCCATCGGCTCGTGTTGGCGTGTCGGCAGCTATTCCAGCGCCCCCGGTTCCATGGTTACCATTGGATGTGCTGTCCTTGAATTCATCTGTATTCCCGCCACCACTTTCATTCATATGCCAAACCGAAAGATAGTTCGAATTCCAGGCATCATCAGCATCTTGAAAGGCCTGGCTATCACTGTTGTTGTAATACATCCATATGTGATCTTCAGCAGAGCCTCCATCGATTTGCGGTACGTTTACCCATATGTGGCTGTAACCTGAGGTATCCCACTGCTCGATCTGGTGCTTCAATTCGGTATTTTCCTTTGGATCGATGAAACGAAGATCGCCGCCATCTGGTTTGGCTTTGGAATAATCGAAGTTGGTTGAGCTTAGATTGACGAGAGTCGGGAAATTAACTAAATCTTCAGATTGTCCGCTGTTATCAAATATCAATTTTTTTCTGTACGACCAATCGTGATCCCACCACCCACCACTCACATCTCCCGCACAAGCGGCGCTGTAACCGAATTTATCACCTACGTTTTCGCCTGTTACGATTATGTCTGCGGAAGCAGCCCCCATCGAGCCACCTGAACTGCTCAAAGTGTCTCCATCGAAGATATACACCCTGCCACTACTACCGCTGTTCCCTGGCGCACCTATTATCACGTCTGTGGTATTATCACCCGTGACATTACCTGCAGAAACTGACCAACCCAAATTATCACCAGCATTTTCACCAGTAACTTTCACATTTGCGTTAGAAGCATTGATATTGTTCAGACTGATGCTTGAGTATCCAAAGAATATGTAAGCAGCACCAGCATCTTCACCAACCGTATCATTATATGGTGCACCTATGATTACATCCGAATAACCATCGTTATTAATGTCGCCAGCATCGGAAACAGAAAATCCGAACCTATCATTGAGCTCACCACCGACACCACTTACGACTTCATTCAATGGTTGACCAGAGCCACGGGTACTTAAAGAATTTTCAAGATTGTGGAATTTCATTGGCTCAGTTAGACTAGGCACTTCAATTAACTCATCAATTGAATCTTTATTATTATGCCAATCTTCAAAATAGAAAAACAATTTCAATCCTTCATTATTTTCAGATTTTAAATCTAAAACCCCAAATTCGAGTTTAGTCTCCAACCGTGTCTTATCTTTGGCTGCGGGAATTTCACCAATATATTCCCATTTACTTGGCTCCTGAGTTGCCAAAATTCCAGGCTCTTTTTCTGAGCGATATTTGTAACTTTTACTGGTCAATATGTCGCCATTCTTTCCAGTAAGATGTAGCATATAATCTGCTCCAAGCGATTCACTTTCGATATAAAACCCAGTAGCGTCATTTTGGTCTGTGTCTAAGAAAATGTAAGCAGAATCTTCACCTAGTACCTGAGAAAGTGATATTCGTTCTCTAATCTCCTGAGAAATCGCATTTATATCTTTTTCATCAATCATTTCCGGCGTGATTTGAGAATAAGTCACACTCTCTATCGAACTTTTTTCAACAAATTCAGGTTTTACTGGAACGGTTGTGCCGCCCATCATCGTACCTTTTACTTCAAAATAGAATGATACACTTTCTTGACCAAGAGTGAGTCGATATTCATTCATGTCAATATTTTTGTTCTTCACAGTATTTCGGTCATTATCCAAATAATTAGGCATACCTTTCCAATCATCAAAAGCACCATCAATTATGATCTGGTTTGACACTTCACCAATATATTTCAAATTAATCTCAGAATTAATTATCACAGGAATATCTGAGTCAGTTGTGATGTCCCGTGTTTCTTTT
>CBFDAW010000077.1:0-8689 GCA_965602865.1 uncultured Thermoplasmata archaeon | reverse complement strand
GTCTTTAAATTACTGGTCGAGGAAAAGAATGTGCCCACTCAATGGGAGTTCAGGTGACAAGTTTATGACATAGGTTATTATGTCAACAATTTAAAAAAACATTCAGAAAAAGTAGTCAATTTTCTTAAGTCTGAACAGGATTTTTTATATAAGCCAATCGAAAGAATAATAAAGTATAATACTATTATACTCTCAAAATTATGCAAGGGGATTATGGAAATGCAGCAAGTCAATGCATCAGGTCAGTCGGGAACCCCTGAACAGCAGAAAAATATTGAGGAAGAAAAAAAGAAATTGGAAAATGACCTGAACGAGGGCAAAATTTCACAAGCTGAATATTTTAAGAAGATGCAGGAACTAACCGGTAGTATGCCAAATCCCGCACCAATGCCCTTGCCGATGCACTCGCCGATGCCTACCCCCCCCATGCCATTACCGCAGCTTCCACCAGCAGGTATGCAACCCGTAATGCCTGGTCAAGCGCCTATAAAACCTATCACCCCGGTTACACCCCAACAAGCTGGCCCCCAGGAAGAGGTGCCACCGATCGGTCAAGCTTTGGCGGTTTCCTCGGAGGATGTAGAGGTTGTGGAGTGCTATAAATGCGGTGGCTTGATCACGGTTACCACTAAACAGCGCCCCGTTATTATTGCCTGTCCAACATGTGGCACCAAAGGAGAGGTTGATGCATCAGAACCTGAATCAATTCCTGAGCAGGCGGCGGTACCTAAACCAACGGATGCAAAGGAATTAGATGATGGGGAAATATTCAAGTTCGGTGGTGAGTCGAAAGATAAAGAACAGAAACCAACGGGACCGACCTTTGGGTCTACCCTGGATGAGGATCTGGCGATGGAGGATGTAAAAGCACCGGCACCACAACAGCCCAGCCTTAAGGCGAGCTCTGCACCGACCCCACCGGTCTCTGCCGCACCCGGTTTAGGAGTACAACCCACTCCTAACACTGGACAACCACTGACACCTTCCAAAGAAAAAAAACCGGAATGAAGTGGTTAGTTATTATTTTATATTGAATTGAATATAATTAATTGGTAATCTATATCTTTTAAAGAGAGAATTCCACCGGTCTAATTTTGTCAAGGTCGAAAGTAATAAGTATTACAAATGGTTCACTATCCCATATACTTTTATTTGCACCAACACACATTGGAGGGCTTTGCACTTGGGATTGGTCCGGAAATCCGCGTACCGACAGCCAGTGACTCCGGATGGGCTGCGTAAGATAGAATCTGGAGAGCTTAAATGGTTCGATATCGAGATGTTCTCGAATTTGAACACGGGTGTTCTGGAACAATATCTGGATGAAAAGAACCGCGGGCCGGGATTCGGTCGTTCAAGATTTGTCTGGCGTAAAGTGTTCATTGGCGTAATGATCGGCATTTTTTTTACAATAATAAACCAATATATCGGTCTAAAGGTTGGATTGATCACCAGTGGTTCGTTATATGTTACTTATTTAGTCGGGATGGCATTACGTTGGCCGCCCACGGATATTAATGTCGCTTCTGGTGGTGCTGGTGGGGCGGATAAGACTTGCACCGGGTTCGTGTTCACCTTTCCGGCAATTTATTTATTGGCATATTCCACTAGATATCTTGGCGAGGGTGGAAAACCCATAGTTGACCCCGCAACACTGACCCAATTATTACCTATTGTTTTGGTTTCAGTAATATTAGCTGCCTTTTTAGGTGTACTATATTTCATAATTTTTCGTCGTATCTGGCTAGTTCAAGACCCACTACCCACTCCGGGCTTCGAAGCGCAGGTTAAATTACTGGATATTGCAAATGATATAGAAAGAGGCACCGTTGAACATGCAAAACGCTCAGTAAGATTGGTGAGAAATTGGACCTTGGGTGTTATGGGTTTTGTATTTTTACGTGACTTTCCGGTAATTGATAAAGGCGGAGATAAAGTATCCATTATAGATTCCGTTGTTGGCAACCCTTATTACTCAAAAGGTGTGCTCCACATGTCCAATGAGCAATCAGTGTACACGCATCTTGGTTTCGCCCTCCAAGGAGTACAGCTAGCCATTGGTTGGTTCATGAAGGCGCGCACGGCGATTCTAGTAGCCGTTGGCAGCCTGTTCACCTGGCTGTTGATCGTGCCAATGATCGTGGCTTTTGAGGTGCCCATTTACGTACCGTATATAGACCAGTATTTATCCCCGCTATCATTTCCATATAATTGGCCAACTGGAGATGGCGGGTCAATATTATTACTAGGTGCAAGTTCTCCATCTCATGCTGCTGATCTTGGTATAGCAAAACTGATCGCAATCGGTGCGATCCTTGGTGGTGGGGTCACAGCTTTATTAAAAATGCTGCCTACATTCAAAACAGTAACCGCTGATCTGCGTAGGTCCAGAGGAAAAGATGCTGAGGGTGTAAGTAAAAGTAAAGGAAAAAGAAAAGACTGGGTGCCCGGTAAAGGCTGGTACGAGTGGCCGCTTTCTCATATTAAGGTGATGATGGTCATTACCGCAGTAGGGATCTCAATAATTTTTACTTTAGGCGGTTTTCCAGTCATACCCTCGATTATTTTTGCTTTAATATTAGTAGGTTTTACTTTCATTTTAGGATCTATCGCCATTAAAGTCGGCGGCGAGGTTGGGACCACACCGGTTTCCGGCACATCGTTCCTTTGTCTGTTATTTCTCGTACTAATTTTTTGGGGTATTGATTTAGCGTTCCATCCGTTTAAGAGCACCAGCCAGCTGGTGATCATGGCATTAATTGGCACCACAGTCTTTGGTTCTGCCATTTCATTATCCGCGGATATTATCTGGGAGTTTAAGGTAGCAATATATACCGGCACACGACCATACTATGTAATGAAGAGTGAGTTGATCGGCATAATGATCGGCGTTTTTGTTGCTGCTACTGTTGCGGTATTCTTTTCCCGTATACTAGCTGAAGGAACCTTACCCTTGGAGGCACCACAAGCTCACGCGTTTGCCACATTTACCCAGATTTTAGTAAGCGGTCTGGAAGGCGGGAAGGTTATGTATAGCGTGTTCATAATGGGGATCTTAATTGGTGTATTTATAGAGATCTTGACCGGCATGGGCACAGCCTTCGGCCTAGGCATGTATCTACCTGTGCACCATACTTCACTATTTTTGGTGGGCGGCTTTGCAAGAGATATATGGGAGAAGAAATGGCTCGAACCAAAAGCTAAAGAAAATAATTGGAATGAACGTGAAAAAACATTGAAACTTCTTGATACTTTCATGATTGCCACTGGTTTGTTAGTGGGTGAGGCGATCCTCGGGGTAATTCTATCAATTTACTATTTCAGTATCTGAAGGATTCCAATATTAATGGACTTACCTAATAACTTTTAAGTAAGGTTATACAATACCCATTTTTAATCCAATTTTTAGATAAATTTTTGGGAACTATCAGTAATTTAGGTGCTATTGTATGGTAGGCAAGGTCAGACGTTCGGCGTATCGACAACCGGTAAGTGCTGATTGCCTGCGGCGAATCGAGAAGGGTGAATTAAACTGGTTCGATACCGAGATGTTTGCTAATTTTAATACGGGTGTTCTCGAACAATACCTGGAGGAGAAGAACCGGCGTGATGGCTTTCAACCGGGTGTTTGGGATTGGAAGAAAATACTAGGTATAGGACTAACACTGGGTTGCCTATTTGCACTTATTAATCAATATGTAGGACTGAAAGTTGGCATGGTGATTGCAGGGTCTATGTATATAATCTTCTTGCTCGGAATGGCACAAAAATGGGACCCACAAGTCATTAATATCGTCAGTACAGTTGGAAACGGTGCTTCGCTCATTTGTACTGGCTTCGTATTTTCTTTCCCCGCGATATACATCCTGGCTTACACGCCCGAGGGAATCCTGCCGGATAAAGGAATTAATGTGATCCAGGCACCGATCCCCGGGGCATTGATCCTATTGGCTATGTTGGCGTCGTTCCTAGCCGGCATCCTTGGTATTTTATATTTCATCATCTTCCGCCGGATCTGGCTCATTGAAGACCCGATACTTCTACCCGGCTTTGAAGCTAATGTGAAGCTCATGGATATGGCTCGCCAGGTGACCGGTGACGCCGCTGACCAGGCGAAAAGGTCCATCAGATTAACGATGTTCTGGCTTTCAGGAACAGCATTTTTCACATTCTTAACCTCTTTTCCAATTAACCAACGTGGTGCCATATTCGATAATATGTTCGGCAGTGCGTATTATGAAGGCGGCACCATCATGCAGCCAATGGAGTCTGCAAAATACACTCATTTAAGTCTGGGTCTGGTACCTATACAATTCGGTCTCGGTTGGTTCATGAAATTCAAGGTTGCACTATTGATTTTTACGGGCACAGCTTTTGCGTGGTTCATAGTGATACCTCTTGCCGTTATGTTCCATGCACCATATTACGATCCCGAGCTAAGTGCTCTAATGGGTTATGTAACTAAAGTAGACGTTAGTTACTATCAAATGGAGAGCATCACCACCTGGCCGCCTTATAATATCGCACGTGTAATGGCAATTGGTGTAATCTTGGGCGGCGGTTTTACGGCATTGTTTAAAATGGCGCCCGTGTTCAAGACCGTAATCTCCGACCTGACCAAAGTGCGCGGTGGAGACCGTGGCGAGGCTAAGAAAGAGTCCTCCGCGTTTGTTCCAGGCAGGGGATGGTATGATTGGCCAGCGTCACACATTAAAATCATGGTAATATTAACATTCTTCGCCGTTGGAATCTTATTCACTGTAGGTTTTAATGACGGCACCATTATGGCACCGGTTCGGGGGTTTCTATTTTCTGCATTATTAGTAGGTTTTACTTTTTTATTAGGTGCTATTGCCGTAAAGGTTTACGGAGAAACCGGCACCGAGCCGGTCTCGGCTACTTCTTTTATCGTTTTATTAATCCTGGTTTTCGTGTTCAAATATCTCTTAAAAACGCCTGATAGTTTAACGGCAATGATGGGGTTATTAGGCGTAACTGTCTTTGGCAGCGCCATCTCCATGTCTGGAGATATCATCTGGAATTTCAAAACCGGTTTGTACTGCGGTAACAGACCATATCATATCGTGCGTGCTTCCACTTTGGGCATTATTCCGGGCGCCATCATCTCCGCGGCGATTGCCGCATTGTTATCCTATGGTTTAGCGATGGGCACATTACCATTAGCCGCACCACAAGCGCATGCGTTCTCGCTATTCACGATGATCATGATCACGGGTAATGTGGACTGGTGGATATTCACATTGGGTATAGGTCTGGGTGTATTTCTTGAGTTGTTAATAGGTATGGGCACTGCTTTCGGTTTGGGGATGTACCTACCGTTATATATCCAATTTCCAATGCTATTCGGTGGCGCCGCCCGGGATGCCTGGGAAAAATATTATCTTGAACCAAACGCTAAAAAATATGATTGGACCGAAAAACAGAAATCCATTAAATTATTGGAAAGCTATTTGATGGCGACCGGGCTTATCGTAGGTGAAGCATTAATCGGTACAATTATCGCCATATACTTGGTACTTCCGTTAATAACTGGTGGCGGATAACGTAAGAGAGTTCCAGTTCTTTAATTTTAATCAGAGATATATAAATAATAGAATTGCTTTAAGGCGTATGATGCGAGTTTTAATATTTGGCGCAGGTGCAATGGGTAGTTTTATCGGCGGGTTGCTTGCGCAGCAGCATAATGTTACATTCATCGGTAGAAAACCACATATGTCGGCAATCCGAAAACATGGCTTGGAGTTAACCGGTAAGACACAACTTACGCTCTCCCGGAAATCGATCGCCGCCTACGAGACCGTGGAGCCGATAAAGAAAGGCTGTGGTCCACCCGAGCTAGTGCTGGTTACCGTAAAATCATATGACACCTCTGTAATTATCCCGGAGCTTAAGAAGATTATCGGCAGTGGAACAATTCTTTTATCACTCCAAAACGGTCTGGACAACGAGGAACAATTACGCGCCGCTTTCCCGGAAAATATTGTTATCGGCAGTACCATCTGTCATGGAGTGACACATGAAAAACCAGGTATTGTCTATCATGCTGGTCTCGGTGACACCGTAATAGGTAGTTTTGAAAGTCATAATCATAAAATTGCACGGAACATAAGCAAGATGTTTACTGAAGTGGGTGTAGAAACACAGGTGACCAATAATATTTGCGGTGAGCTTTGGACAAAGGTTGCTATTAATGCAAGTATTAATCCTATTACTGCAATCACCGGACTTAAAAACGGCTGGTTGTTACGCGAGCCTATGCTTCAAACATTATTAGAAAAGACGTGCTCTGAGGTAATACAGGTAGCTAAGAAATCAGGTGCGCGGCTGCCCAGCGGCTCGAGAGGTGATGTCCTAGCTAGGACCATCCGAGTTTTGGAGCGTACCACGGATAATAAATCCAGCATGCTCCAGGACATTGAAAAACATAGGAGAACCGAGATAGATTCGATAAATGGCGCCGTGGTAAAAGTCGGTAATAAATGTGATGTTAATACACCATTTAATAGTATTCTAACGACGCTGGTAAAAGCTCGTGAACAACAGGTGCTAAGAAATAGTTGAATGAATAATTTCATCTAAAGATTTTTCCAGTTAAACTCTGTAAGGATTAGGAGAATAAATGAAAATTTTGATAGGAGTCGACGAAGCAGGTCGTGGACCGGTTTTAGGGCCATTGGTGGTTGCGGGTGTTAAACTCGAGCGTGAGGAGCAGAATCAACAATTGAGGGACTTGGGCGTACGAGATTCGAAAAAATGCACACCCAAGCGCCGCGAACAATTAGCCGTGGAAATTCGAAAATTCGGTAAATATTCGATTAAAATAACAACCGCTTTGGAGATAGATGAATACCGTAAGAGCCGGAACCTAAATGAACTGGAGGGTGAGCTATTCGCCGAGGTAATCAATACACTTTCGCCTAATGAAGATACCACGGTCATAGTCGATTCCGCCGATGCGAAAGAGGACAGATTCAGACAATATATAGAGGCGAAATTAATCACAAATTGCACGGTCATCTCGAAACATAAAGCAGATGATCAGTACCCGGTCGTAGCCGCCGCTTCGATCCTGGCTAAGACCGTGCGTGACGCTGAAGTGAAAAAAATTGCAAATGAATTAGATACCGAGCTGGGCAGCGGTTACCCCGCCGATGCTATTACGATGAATTTCTTAGAAAATTGGATAAAGGATAAAGGTGATTTACCGCCACATACTAGGCATTCATGGAAGACCGCTCAGAGATTGTTGAATAGAATTCTTAGACCCGTTAAAACATTGGATGATTTTCATTAAATGATTTATAGAGAAGAGGTGTACACATGCAAGATTTATTAAATGCGCAACTGGAAAAATTTAATGAACGAATTAAAACCGATGAAAAACTGCAAAAGGAATTGGAAGGCGTCGATCGGAGTATACAAATTGAAATAACAGACAATACAACTTATTTCACGCGTTTAAAAGATAAACATGCGGATAAATTACAGGAGGGAACCGTGGAGAATCCGGATATATTGATTTCTACTGATGAGGCAACCTTGAAAGGATTAATAAACAAAGAGATTAGCCCAATTAAAGCATTTTTGGTTACAAAACAATTAAAAATCCAAGCCACATTAGAAGATAAATTACGATTGCGGAAATTGTTTGATTAATACTTTAAATAAAAAAATGCTTCGCAAAGTAAAATGTTAACAAACGCATTTTTTTATTAATATATATAATATAATCAAGAGTCCCCACTCTTTAGTGTGGGGGTTGGAATTCTGATAATCCTATTTTTGTGTTGGTGAGTTCATATCACAAATATTGAACGTCAGATTTCAAACTTTACACTTGATCTCAGCAAAAGACCCTGAACTTTAGTTCGGGGAGGTTAAGTAATCAAGTATATAAAGTGAAAACCTGCTGGATTCATTCAAATTCCAATTAATGTAATAAGATAAATTGCTCCTATGCCGGGGGGATATAATGGCTGCTTACGAATTTAAGAAGGTCCCAGGGAATATTAACAAATTTTATAATTATTCTTTTCCGAAATTGACCGCCTTAGTGACATTATTGGATGAATCCGGAAAACCGAATATTATAACACTGGCTTGGCATTCCCCGGTATCCATCAAACCGCCTATGTACGGAATCTCGATCGACCCGCGTAGGTATTCGCATGACGGGATTGTAAAAAATGGCGAATTCGTGGTCAATTTCTGCGACATGTCGATCTTGGATCATGTGCATTATTGCGGCAGACACAGCGGTAGAAAGTTTGATAAATTTACCGCAACCGGTCTTACACCATATGTTGCGCAGAAAGTTAAGGCGCCGTTGATCGCGCAAGCGTATGCACACCTCGAATGTAAATTGGTTGCGCATCATTTATACGGCGACCATACGTGGTTCGTGGGCGAGGTTCTCGCGATAACTTGTGACGAAGTGTTTGAGGACGATTTGCTAAGCGAGGAGGTTGAGCCCGTATATTACCTGGGAAATAATATGTATACCTCATTTAGCAATGTCAGAAAGAAGTATTAACAGGTTATGAAATCTATTGGGTGATAATCCTGGGTGAAGCTGAGGAAAGTGGCATTTTACAGCCATAAAAAAATTATTACCAATTGAGGCTGACTAACAATCAATAAACAGCATCCTATGAATTTTTCATTATAC
>CBFDAW010000076.1:0-8725 GCA_965602865.1 uncultured Thermoplasmata archaeon | reverse complement strand
TGACGATAACGGTGGAGGATATTGATGGTGATGTGGAACGCGGTATGATAACATATATACCAAATATAACCGACCGTAGTGATTTTTATTTCAATGACCATGAAAAGAAATTGATCTTCCACCCGCGTAACGAAGATGTTGGTTGGCATTATATAAATATAACTGTAACCGATAATAATGAGACGCCAATCGAATATGTCTCACAGCATTTTAAAATTCATGTCCTTAATGTAAACGATCCGCCCATTGTGAATATCGTTGCGCCCGAACACGGCAATGAATTTTTGAAAACTGATAAGATCTCTTTTACATGTACTGCCGAAGATATAGATTTATTAGTTTGGCATTCCAATGAAAAACTTACATTCCGGTGGTTCACAAATAAAACCGACCCCGGCGAATTAGGCTTTGAACAACAATTAAATAATCTCACACTACCTGTGGGATATTACAATATTACCGTTGAAGCAGAGGATGCCGGGGGTCTGAAAGCATATGATCATGTACAGATTGTATTAAAAGATCTACCTGGAGAAGATACAAACTCAAAGCAGACTACCAGTATCTATTTATGGTTTGGGTTGATCATATTGATAATAATTATTATAATTAGCATAATATTATTTGTTTTAACACGCAAGAAAAAAAGAAAGAAGGAAGCCTTCGGGATCAAAGAAGACCAGGTGCTACAGCCAATCGCGGCATATACGCCGCCAACCGGTTTACCCGGTTCACCGGCGGTAACACGAACTGCGCAACTTCCACAAACACAAGTAATCCCGATTAGACCTATGGTCTCCACCGGAACCACCACGCAAACAACAGCACAATTACCCCCGGTAACCCCTTCGACTCAGATACCAATTCGAGTAGATACTAGAGCTTATGAACAAAGATTCGGTATAGACTCTGAACTTACACCGCAGCAAAAAATAAAATTATTGGAGGACCGGTTGGTACGCGGTGAGATCTCTGAAGAAACATTTCTGAATTTGAAAGATAAATTAGAATTTGAAGCAAAACTATATGAATCCGCCCCGCAGCTGCCGCCAGCGAATAAAACAATAACTACTACTACTAAGCAAGGACCGATCTCTACCCCACCTGTGATTCCACAACCAAGTTCTGCTCAACCACAGCCGCCTAGATCCCAACAAGCTCTATCAGGAGCACAGCAAAATATGCATAATATGCAACTACAGCCGCAACCGCAAACAAAACAATAAAATATAGATTTAATATCTTATTCCATTTTTTTAGAGTTTTTATTTATAAAACTCAGAAACAATTATATATAAGAGAATAAATAATGGAATATAAATACCCAGGGGTGGCATTTATGCAGAGGCAGAATTTCAAGATCTTATCTATTGTTCTATTGATTTTAATCAGTTGTTTTAATTATATCTATACCCATGAGACTTTTGGGAAAGAATCACAAGATATAGATCTTAAAACCATTGAAAATGATGCTCAGAATGATGTTATACCCGACAAAATTACCAGAGCATTAACCACACGTGGAGTCACCAGTGAGTGGATTGACACTTTTGATGATAACTCTAAAGTCTCGGCATCAAACGATGTTATAATCTCGAATGGAAGAGTAAAAATACAAGCCGATAGTGGAATTTACAGGAATGCAGGAAATATTGTATCTACCCAATTATCGCCGCCGGGTGATATTAATTGGCAAAGATTTCATGCAAATATTTCGGGACATACATATAAATGCGCGATCACTATTGACAATTCATTAAATTCGAATAGTCTTTACGATTACCAAATCAATTTAAAACTTAATACAAGCGCTTTGATCAGCACAGGTAAAATGCGGGCAGACTGTGGTGATATTCGATTTACAAACAGTATTGGCAAAGAATTATCATACTGGATTAAATCGGGTATTAATACGAATGAAACAGACATTTACGTTAATGTCACATCTATATCCGCCTCTGCAAAGACCACTATTTATCTTCATTATGGCTACCCAGATATTACAAGTAAAAGTGATCCGGATAAGGTTTTTGAATTTTTCGATGGATTCGAATACCCTGGTGGCTATGATTCCAGTTACTGGACAGCGGGGGGTACAGATGCTGCATCTGTTTATAGTAGAAATAATAATCCCGTATATAACGGATCCTATTCACTGAAGGCAGCATTTACCACCTCTAATGACTATGCAAATTTGCATCATGATTATCCAAATACAATAAAAAATAAATCATTTACCGTGCAAATGTACGATAATACCGTTTGGAACAATGCTCAAGTTGCTGATCTCCAAGTTAATATGCCTGCCGGGAATTATATGAGAATTTTAACTAAATCTAATAATTATGAATATGAATATTATGATGGGAGCCCTCATTTAACAACAATCTCTTCTAGAAGTACCGGTTGGCATGAATTAAAAGCAATAGTAACCGGTTCTAAAGTTGAACTATATTTCGATGGTACTTTAGTTGGAGCAAAATCAGTAACTGGTTATCATAAGGTTATAATTGCTTACCAAGCAAATTGGGGAAGAACCGTTACACATTACTATGATACATATTTTGTGTGTAAATATATATCCCCAGAACCTATAATTTCAATTGAACAAGAACAAATTGATAGTGATGTCAATATCACATTAAAAATATTAAATGCATCTGATGATTCAGTATTAATGTCAGTTGAAGATGGGCAAGATATTTCAGGCATTAATGCAAATTCTATAAAATTAAAAGCTGATTTTAACTCGAATGGATTAGGATCTGTGGAACTTTATGACTGGTGTGTAGAGTGGAATACAAGACCAACAATCGATGATATTAGCTCATCCTCCACTGTAAATCGCACACAATCAATGCGAATTAATATTAATGCATCAGATGTCGAAGAGCCTGAATACGACTTGATCTTAGACGTGGAATATATGTCTCCATCCGATACCATTTGGCAGGATGAATATTTAACTATTCCAACTTATAATACCAACCACTGGGAATGTATATTCACACCCCCATCAGAGGCTGAGTTGGGATCATATGAATTTAGATTCTCATGCACAGATTCACACCAGGATTTATTTACATATCCAGAGCCATTTTCCATTAATGTACTGAACAATAAACCCACTTCACCTGAAGTTAATATCTTACCTCTTGAGCCCAAAACCAGGGATAATCTAGTAGTAATAGCAAAAAACGCAGTTGATATAGAAACTTCTTCGAGTAATTTGGAATATTGGTATTTTTGGTATAAAGACGGTTTCTTCATGTCTGAACTAAATAACATGACAACAATTCCTTATTCTCTAACACTAAAGGACCAAACCTGGCGCTGTGTGGTTTATTCATATGATGGGGATAACCTAGGAACACCTGATGAAATGGAGGTTCTCATTTTAAACACACCGCCTGAACGTGTGATAGATTTCAATAATTACGAAATGTTTGAAGATACGCAAGTAATTTTGAATAATAAACTAACCGAGATTTTTAACGATGTTGATTCTGATGAACTAATATTCACTGCTAATTCTCAAAACAATATTAATGTCAAGATAACACAAGAAAATGGTACTATTAAATTAACCCCCCGAGAAAACTGGTTCGGAACTGAAACTATTAGATTTTTTGCCAACGATTCTTCACCTACCACTGCTAATGTCACTGTGCTGGTGACCGTCAAATCAACCAATGATCTACCGGAAATAGTTCAGGTGGGAAACCAATACACATCTTCGGGTTATACTGAGCTTGATTTTATAATAGATGAAGACGATTGGCTAAATTTGACAATTGTTACTAATGATCTGGATGGTGATGTTACGAGGAATATGATAAAATATTCCCTAAATATCACAAATCGTTATAACTGTTATTTAGACCATAATAAATTGATCTTCAATCCTCATAATGAGGATGTTGGTTGGCACTATATAGATATTATAATAACTGATGGTAATGAAACACCAATAAAATATATATCTCAACATATTAGAATCCATGTGAATAATATAAACGATCCACCAGCCGTGAAAATTATTGAGCCACGGACGGGTAGGGAATTTTCAGAAACAGGTAAAATATCTTTTTCTTGTACCGTGGAAGATATTGATTTATTAATACCCAACCCCACTGAGAAATTAACCTTTCGATGGTTTACGAACATAACGGACCCTGGCGATCTGGGCATTGAACAAGAACTGAGCAATGTATCCTTATTACCTGGACTTCATAATATTACCTTAGAGGTAAAAGATTCAGCCGGTGAAACAGCATTAGATTTTATCTACATAATAATAAAAGAAGTAGATGTTCCGGATGAGGAATCTGAACCGGATGGCATTCTTAAAGAAAATTATTTATGGCTCGCGTTGGTTGTACTAATACCAATTATTATTGTAATTATTATTATTATTTTATTATTATTTACTATTAGTCGCAAGAAAAGAAGAAAAATGGAGATGTGGGGTATTCCTGAAGATCAGGCAATTCAACCTATTGAAGCATATCCGTCAGTAACTAGTCTGCCTGGTGCCCCAAGTGTATCTCCAGTCGCACAATTTACACAGCCCCAGGTAATTCAAAGTAGACCTATGATCTCAGCTAGAACAACTGGACAACCAACAACACAATTACCGCCTGTTCACCCAGGAACACAAGTACAAACTCGAATGGATGCAATCGGTGAAGAACAAAAATTTGGCATAGACTCTCAACTGTCACCGCTGCAAAAAATAGCATTATTAGAAGAGCGGTTGGTACGTGGCGAGATAGACCAAGAGATATATTTGAATTTGAAAGCTAAATTTGAAATGGAAGCTAAACCATACACACTAGTGTAATGACCACTTAATTATGTTACATAATATTTTGATAATTTTTTATCTGCCTTTTCCTTTGTAAATTTCCAATGTATTTTCTTTTTCTGTTCATTTCTCCTTTTGGTCCAGGCAATAACTTCCCTTCTCAATAATTCTTTTTCAGGAATTCGCCTTCGCGTACATTCCGTATCCATTACTCCGATTTCTATTTCAGCGACATTCAACCAACTGGCATGCTTTGGTGTGTAATGGAATTCTATTTTATCTATTAGGCGTTTTGCTTTTTCTGGTTCATACATCTTGAAAAAAGAGGCATTTTTATGAGTGTTTAAATTATCAACCACAAAATGTAATTTTTCAGCTTCTGGATACACTTTGTCAACCAGGTGTCTGACAAATTTGGCAAAATCTTTCATTGTTCTTCTTGAAGTTACCCTAGTTGTACGCTTTCCCGCTTTAAATTCAACAGCCATGAATATAACTGCGGTACCATGTCTGATGTACTCATAGTCATACTTTTTTGATTGGCCAGGTCTCATTGGAATTGAAGATCTACTATCTTCGAGAAGTTGTTTTGGTTTCTCATCAAGGCCTATTACTGGATTTTTTGGATCGTATGGTTTTTCGTATAAGTCAAGAATGTGATACATATAGTCTTGAAACTCTTGGTTAATTTCAGCAATACACCACATTTTTTTCAACCAAGGTTTTGTTCTGCTTTTTTTAAAATAAGCCGAATGGTCTCTCTATTAATTGTCTCAAAACCTTTTCGCTTTTTTATTTTTCCAGTCAACAATCGAATAGACCATCTTGTACGGCCTTTCGGAGGATTTGTACAAGATAAAGCAATAATTTCAGCTTCTTGTTTATCTGAATATTTTTTCGGTTGACCAGACCTAGGCTTTTCATTTAACACCGAGTAAATTCCGTCATCAACATATCGTTTTTTTGTTCGCCATGTCGCTTGCCGATGGACACCAGTCATCTCTGATATTTTGTCATGGCTATATCCTTGGTCGGCAAATAACAGAACCTTTGCCCTATTGATCGACCTTGCTTTTTTTGTACCTTTTTTTATGTATTGCTCTAGGTAATCTCTTTCTTCAGAAGTAAGACTAATTTCAATCATAAATAGGGTATGCATTTCAGAGATATAGATGTAACGAAACTAAATTGTCACGGCACTAGCACCGCAGTTACCACCTGTTCATAACCCATCAACTTATGAACAACAATCGGCTAAATATCCGCAATACCAACCACGATTAAAAGAACAATAGAATACAAAAACGAATCCGTGAATAATTTCATAATATCACCAAAAATTTAAATAAATTCAAATCGGTTCTGGGTTTAGTATTTATGGGGGACCTAAGAATGCTTAGATTTAATTTAGGGATGATGATTTCTTTTTTAATTATTATGCTGATGCTAACAAGCAACGGATTTAATGATGCGGTAAATGATTCACCGGAGCCCTCCGATCTGGATCTAAATATAGGCACTGAAACTTTGCCGGAATCCAAACCCACGGAAGAAATGTCGGTAAATTTAAACACAATTATTGATCCGGATTTAAAAGTCCCACCAGGTAAACCTTTTGTAAAGAACTCAGAAATTACATCAGATTTACCTTTGAACCCGGAGTCGCCGAAAGTATTAGATATGAACTCGGAAGCTGATTCATCAAAATCCATAACAAAAAATATTTTACCAATTGAAAATCTCATCCCGCAAAGCGGCTCTGAGGATCAGGATTTACTTACCCCAAAATACCAATATACTCAAAATACTGCTAATTCATTTTCCAATCAAATGAAAAACACCGGTGTAATTTCATCGGGTGTAAAGGACTCGGAAATTAACACTGAGCCAAAAACCACAAGCTCAAAATCGCATTATGAACACGATATCGCCGGTGGGTCCTGGGTGGATGACTTTATGGATGATTCGGGGATCGGATATGAGTATAATATTTACAAACAAATTGGTGATCTATCACTAAGAAGATTTATTTATTTACCAAATGGAGATTTTGAAGTAGGTACAATCGGAAAAGTACCTGATGATTGGACTAAGTATATGTATTTTGCAGGCAACGGAACGGGAAATTACTGGGCCGAGCTTAAACAGAATAAAACACATTATTACACGGGCTCGAAATCGTTGTATGGGTGGTGCCGGGCCGATGAGAAAACTAACGCTTATAGAGTATATATGAATATCACCCCAAGCCAGAAATTCTTAAATTTATCGGGTGTGAGATACGCATATGTCTATATTAGAGATATAAATTATTTTCATCCGTATTCATGGGGGTGGGCAGTGCAAATTCATTATAATTTCCATGATAATGTTAAAAATATAAAGCACATATTATTTGAACATGGAGAATATATTTCAAAAACCAATAACTATAATTATATTAAAAAAGGTGCTGATGGTCAGAACTGGTATGGGTATAAAAGAGAAATCCCCGAATCCATAAATACCTCGAAATTAAATTTTTCAGTAAATATTTATATTAATGATTGGACACCCTTGGTAGGTGAATATTGCCAATTATCCGCGGTAATAGATAATATATATTTTGAGACCGAAAAAACAGGATTCGTAATTTCTGAACCTATACAAATACCAAAAAATATGCAGTGGAGCACCTTAATATTTAATAAAACCCAACCTAAGAATACATACATAAATGTCACAATTTTAAATACTTCAAACAACCAACAGATCCCAGGAACACCGAAATATATAAATGATGCAGAATTCGATATTTCTTATATTGACCCGATTAAATACCCATCTATTAAATTAAAAGCTGTTCTTACCCGAAATTTAACTTCCACACCAATTCTTCATTATTGGGGTGTGAGCTGGAATACCTCAAATGCTTGGCGAGATTCTCTGTTCGGCGGTTTGAAAGTAGAATTCAAGAATTTATCGTATGGTGATGGTGAGCTCTGGATTAAACCATCAATCACAGATTGGTATAAATATTCTGATAATCCAATTTTATCCGACGGTCCTGGTTCTAGCTGGGATGATTATGGCGCTGTAAGACCTACAATAATCTATAATGGAACCGGTTACATGATGTGGTATGAAGGAAGACCTATTAGTACAAGTAATGTCAATTGGCAAATAGGTATAGCAACTTCAGTTAATGGTTTGGATTGGAAGAAATATGTTGGTAATCCTGTTTTAAGAATAGGTGCTAAGGGCTCTTGGGATGAATCAAATATTGCCGCTCCATCTGTATTATTCGATGGTAAAATTTACAAAATGTGGTACCATGGTGAATCCTCAACGGGTGGATTTAAAATTGGCTATGCCACATCTTTAGATGGAATCCATTGGAAAAAATATCATGATAATCCAGTTTTGAATTTAGGTAAAAGTGTTTCATGGGATGATAATTTTGTGTGCAATCCTTATGTTAATTTTGATGGAGTAATGTATAAAATGTGGTATGGTGGTAAAGACATCGTTAATCGTAATTACAAGATTGGTTATGCAACATCTTTTGACGGGGTTAATTGGACTAAACATCCAAATAATCCTATAATAATTGGTCCGAGTGGGTTAGGGTTAGGTGTAAGGGGAATGAGTGTTCTGGTTCAAAATAATCATTATTTAGGGTGGTATAGTAGTAGTGATAATAAAGGAAGCAGGATTAATTATACAACCTCAAATGATGGGATTAAATGGATAAATTACCCTAATAATCCAGTACTGCAAAAAAGTATGTCTGGTTGGGATTCCAATGGTGTGGGACATCCAGATATCATGTTAAATAATAAACAATTTTATATGTACTATCACGGTTCAGACGGCTCAAAAGTCCAAATCGGTCTGGCAAAATCCAAATTCAGCTCATGTGGTTCTATTAATTCTACA